>OMUX01000290.1 GCA_900314345.1 uncultured Erysipelotrichaceae bacterium
CATCCAGCCAGCTCTTCACTTCCTCTGCAGTGCTGTTGCCGAAGTTCTGGATGTTGAGATAGCCGATGTCATCCTCCTTGACTCTTCCATACACCGTGGAGCTGACCTCATCACGCACGATCTTGATGTTGATGACCTTGCCTTCACGGATGAAGTCAATGGAAACCGTCGTTCCCTTTTCACCCTGCACCAGTTCCTTGATCTCTGTGGATGTCTTGTTGTTCACGACTGTGCCTTCCACGGCATTGATGATATCCCCGGCCTGCACACCTGCCTTCTCTGCCGGTGAATCCGGCAGGACCCTGGTAATGATATGAAGACCGTCATCCGTGCTTCTGAACTGTACGCCGATGCCCACGAAGTTCCGGTTGATGGACTGGGTGAAGTCCGCAATCTCCTGTTCGGACATGTACTCGGTATGTGTGTCTTCCTCGTTGTCTGTCAGACCCTTGAGTGCCTGGTCCGTGAGTCTTGTATCAATGTCATCAATCTGGTTGGCAAAGAACCAGTCCGTATCCATGATGGAAAGCACTTCCTCGAACTTGTTCTTTGAATCCCCTTTGGTCATCGTACCGGCAGAAGAGTGAAGACCTGCAGAAACAGGCAATGGTGAAAACGTGCCAAGCAGCCAGCCGCATGCAACGCCGATGGCCAGCAGGATCACCAGCCAGGTCTTCAGCCTGCGGTTCTTTCTCTTCAGCTTCTTTATTTCATTCTTATTTTCAGCAGATGCACTCTGCACCTTTTCCGCTTCACTCATGACAGTCACCTCAGATCCTGTTAATGATAGTATCCTACATCATAGAGAAAGAAAAAGGGTTTCCCCTTTTCCTGAATTCATCAGCCGCCGAAGATGGCCTCCGGTCTGTACCGGCATGGCGCACCTACACCGGACTCGCATTTCCTGCTCAGGGCAGCGCTGCCCCATCCGCAGCCAAACGAGAGATCACCGTTCCAGCTTGCCGCATAGCTTGCAAAGTTCGATGCATCACCCAGATAGAAGATCTCCACATGGCAATGCGGTCCTGTCGAACTTCCCGAAGAACCGACCTGCCCGATCTGCTGGCCTGCGGTGACAATGGAGCCCTTGGCAATCGGTGTTCCTGCCAGCATGTGCAGGTACTTCACGGCATACAGACCGCCGTTGATCTTCGTCAGAAGGTACACCTGGTTGCCGCCGCCCCAGGAACCGCCGCTTGCGGAACCGCATCCGTTTCCTAAATAACCATAGCCGCAGCCGTCCGCACTGTTGAGAACAACACCGTTGCCTGCCGCATAGATGGCTGTGCCAAGCGGTGCTGCAAAGTCTTCACCCAGATGAACACCACCCGTGTCATACGCCCAGGTTCCTGCCGAGATATGCGCACCGGGAACCGGATAGCTCCAGCCGGCTGTTGCCGCAACCTCATTCAGCTTGGACTGCATCTCCGCCATCATGGACTGGATGTTTGCGATATCACCGGCAACCGTGTTGCCCTGTGCTTCCAGTTCAGCCATCTTGTTCTGAACAAGCTGTTCTGCCTGCTGTGCCTGGTATTTCAAGGCCAGCAGTTCATTCTGCTGATCCACGACAGACTGCTTGAGGGTTTCGATGTTTGCCTGTTCTTCCTCCACCTGCTTCTTCGTGGATTCCACTTCCTTCTTGTCAGCTGCCAGGGCATCAATCTGATCCGAAAGATCAGCCATGGTCTTTTCATCATATGCCGTGACATTGCGCAACGCATTGGAGACACGGATGAACTCATCCAGGGAACGGGCACCCATCAATACATCCAGGTATTTGTTCAGACGCATCGTCTTCTGCTGCACGACCATGCGGTCCTTGATCTTGGCTTCCGCCGCATCAATCTCAGCCTGTCTTGTCTCAATGTCCTTTTCCAGCTGTTCCACCTTGGCATTGAGCACATCAATCTGGCCCTGCTTTTCCGCAATCTGGCTGGTCAGATCGGCAATCTGTCCGTTCAGGGCATCCGCCTGGCTCTGATAGTCCGCAACCTGTGCTGCATAGGCAAGCACATCCTTTTCTGCCTGTGCGCGTTCTGCCTCGATCTCCTTGATCCTCTGCTGCAGTTCTGTACTTCTTGAGCTCATGTAGTTCATGAAGGCAGAACAAGAAGCCTTCTGTTCACTGGTCAGCACATCCTTGCCCGTGCACAGCGACGTCCAGTAGCTGGTATCAGAGAAGTCATAGCCTTCATACGTTGTATCCTCGCCTTCCGCAAGGACGCATGAAAAACCCATGGACAAAGCCAGCAGGCATGACAGTGCTCCTTTCAGAAGGCGCTTGATCATCTCTTCCACCTCAGGTACTTGGTGACGGAGAAGAACGAACCGACAAAACCGACGATGATGCCCACCAGAAGGATTGCAAGGCTTACCTGCTTCACGAAAGGATCCGGTGCCAGCAGTGTGAACATCGGTGAAATGACATAGCCGCTTGTCACACGGTAAAGATAGTTATAGCCATAGTAGGTCAGAATGATCGGCACAATGGATCCCAGTGCGCCGATGATCATGCCTTCCACAAGGAACGGTGAACGGATGAATCCGTTTGTCGCACCCACACTTCTCATGATGGCAATCTCATCTGCTCTTGCAAGAATCGTAAGCTTGATCGTATTGGCTATCAAGGCAATGGCAAGCACGGACAAAGCAACGGCAAGCGCACCGCCGCCATAGCGGATCGTCCTGAGCATGCGGATCAGCTCCGTCGCAGAAGAACCGCCGAATGTGACGCTGGAAATACCTTCAATCTGTCCGATGGCATCCGCTACTGTCTCCAGCTCCGTGCCATCGCTGACTTCCACATGGAAGGCATCATGAAGCGGGTTGTCCTCGCCTGTGAAGTCAGAGAACAATGCCCTTGTATTCTCATCATAGGAATCCAGCAGGAAATCCAGCTCTTCATCCTTAGAATAATAGGTAACCTTCGTCACACCCGGAATATCACTGATGGCCAGTGAAATACGGTCCTCATTCTCGGCATCCATGAAGTCATAGTCCACTTCCGCGCCGATATGCACGGACTGCTCCAGACCGGTGGTGAACTGACGGACATTGAATGTGAACATCGTGAAAAGGGAAATGATGATCAGCGTCAGGGTAACTGCCACTGCCGCAGAGAAACTCATCGCACCATGGCGGAATACACCATGGAAGCCTTCCTTCAGAGGCCTGAAGAACTTACTGATCATGCTGTACATAGCCTCCTTCCGCAAGGTCTGCCACAATATGTCCGTGTTCCAGGACGACCGTGCGCTTCCTGTGCTTGTTCACGATCGTCAGATCATGCGTCACCATCAGGATCGTGGTTCCGTATTCCCGGTTGATCTTCTCGAGAAGTGCCATGATTTCATCCGACATGGAAGGATCCAGGTTTCCGGTCGGCTCATCAGCAATCAATACCCTTGGTCTGTTGGCAATGGCCCGGGCAATGGCAACACGCTGCTGCTGGCCGCCCGAAAGCTCATTCGGGAAGCTGTTTCCCTTGTCATCCAGGCCAACCAGGTTCATGACCTCGCGGACCCTTCTTCTAGTCAGATCCCGCTTCATGCCGATGACCTCAAGGGCATAGGCAATGTTCTCGAACACCGTCTTTGAAGGAAGAAGGCGGAAATCCTGGAAGACAACACCGATGTTCCGGCGGTAGATCGGAACCTTGGAGTGGCGCAGCTTGCCGACATCAATGCCGACAACCTCCACCTTTCCCTTTGTCGGGATTTCTTCCCCGTCCAGAAGCTTGATCAATGTGGACTTTCCGGATCCTGTCGGACCGATGATATAGAGGAATTCACCCTGGTTGACAGAAAAGTTGATATCATACAGTGCATTCACACCGTTCTTGTATTTCTTGTAGACATGCGAACAGTTAATCATCCATGAACCTCCTGAGGCGAATGGTTTTTCCATTATATGCCAAGCGCCGGTACAGAAAAAGCATTTTCCGCAGACGCTGGAATTATACCATGCAGAGCTGATTGTGGTATCATACGCTCCATGAAACCAAGAAAGCACTGGTGGGTCTGGATTCTGGTCGGACTCTACATCTACATGATCTTCCATAACTCCATGATGGTGGCCTCAGCATCAGAATCCCTTTCCCTGAAAGTCACGCATTTCTTTGCGGCACATATCGAACGCTTCGGCCTGTATGTCAGCGATATCAATACCCTGAACCACTATGTCAGGAAGGCTGCCCATTTCTCGGAATTTGCAGGTCTGGGCTTCTTAGTCACGATCGCCATGCATATCTGCCCGCTGTTTCATTCCCGCTTCCTGAACTTCGCGCTGTTCCTGTTTGCCGTCCCTTTCGCAGACGAAACGATCCAGCGCTATGTGCCAGGCAGAGGCCCAAGCGGATGGGACATGCTCATAGACGGCAGCGGGTTCCTCTTCGGCGGTCTTCTTGCCTATATCCTTGTGCTGATCATCAAGGACATTTTCTTTCATAAGAAGAAACACTGATTTTCATACAGCTCCCTGATCCTGTATCTGTACTTTCCCTGATCAATGCTTCTAATATGAAGACAGGAAAAGAAGGTACAGGATCATGATCCATACAATTACTTTCAACCCTGCTGTTGATTATTACATGCAGTTTTCTGATGCACTGACACCCGGAAAGACAGACAGTGCTGAGCATGTGAAGCTCTCTGCCGGCGGCAAAGCATCAACTGTTCCATTATGCTCAATAATCCGGACATTGAAGAAATGAGGTAAGGAAAATGACAAAGACATTCGATTCCAATCACGCACCGGTATTCCCTCAGGGAGTATTCATCATCGGAACCTATGACAAGAACGGCATCCCGAATGCCATGAACGCAGCCTGGGGATTCCAGTCAGACTATGGTGAGATCACATTCTCTCTTGCAAAACACAAAACCACCGAAAACCTCAAGGAAACAGGTGGCTTCACCGTTGCCTTCGGAACAGTGGATACCATGGAAATCTGCGATTACTTCGGCATCGAATCCGGAAACAAGGTCAACAAGATCGAAGCTGCGGGTGTACATGTACACAAGGCGCCCAATGTCAACGCGCCGGTCATAGAGGAATTCCCTGTCATCATGGAATGCAGGGTGAAATCCTGGAATGAAGAGACAGGCATCCTGATTGGTGAGATTGTCGATGAAATCGTGGATGAAAAATACCTGGATGAAGAAGGAAAGATCGACTTCGACAAGGTGAATCCCATCATCTTCGACATTGCCACAGGAGCCTACCGTTCCACAGGTCCGGTGGTAGGCAAAGCCTTCAAAGCTGGCATAAGGTACAGGAAGTAAACAAACAGGTGCTGTCAATGATCCAGTGCGGACCATGGCAGCATCTGTTTTCAGCTTTCTCAAGCTCTGTTTTCGTATTTGTTATACCTTCCGGAATTTGCAGTGATCATAGGTAATTGATTACTTTTACCTATGATTGCAAACAATCTTTATATTTGAAATACAGCCAGCGAAGACACAAGGAACAGATTATCTATGCTCTTTGATATAGTTTCTCACTGCCAGCACTGCTGTCTCAATGGTATGGCTGATATCATAGGTCTCTTCCACCTTTTCACCATACTTCAGCTCCCGCTCATGATTGGAACAAAGCAGCAGGATTGTCGCTGCCTTCATCCTTCTGACAGAGGCAACGATGAACAATGCCGCAGACTCCATCTCTGACACCGCAGCCCCAGCCTGCTTCCAGGCTTCCCACTTATCCTTCAGTTCAGGACCCACAGGCATGGAATCCGGATTCCACTGCCCGTAGAAGCTGTCCTTGCTTTCGGAAACACCAAGGGCATAGTCATACCCAAGCTGCTTTGCGGCATCTCTCAGATAACATGTCAGCTCAAAATCCGGTACTGCCGGATATTCAATCGGAACATATTCCCTGGTTGTTCCTTCCTTGCGGATGGAACCTGTCGCAATGACCAGCGTCCCAGGCTTCAGTTCCGGATCAATGCCGCCGCAGGTACCAACACGGATCAGTACCTCTGCCCCGCACATCTTCAGTTCCTCAATCCCTATGGCTGTGGAAGGACCACCCATGCCTGTTGACATGACAGTCACCAGTTCTCCTTCCAGATATCCGTTCCAGATGTTGTACTCCCTGTTTGTGATCACGTGGTACGGGTTATCCAGATATGCCGCAATCTTCTCAACCCTGCCAGGATCTCCCGGCAGCAGCACATACCTGCCGATATCCCCCTTCTGAATCTTCAGATGAAACATCGTACCGTTGTTTTCCATATGATGTACCCCTCTCCTACCTGTATACTACCCGTATTTCTGCAGGAAGACATCCCTTTTCTTCCATATTATCTTCTGCAGGGTACAGGAATGAATTTCTTCAACTTTTTTCAATTTTCTGCGGAGGAAACCGTTCTGAACAGGCAATAAGTATGGTGA
>OMUX01000291.1 GCA_900314345.1 uncultured Erysipelotrichaceae bacterium
GCAGAAAGACAGGATGAACAATTCCAAGCCAGCGGTATCCCGCGTTATGAATCAGATCTGAAAGAGCAGGTGAAAGAGCAGAAACGGAGTATTCATCATGCACTGCGGAAGCATGCATTATATCTTGTAACCGCTGCAGGCCTCATCCTGATCACGCAGTTCATCAGTGATGCGCTTGGCAGTCTGATTGAACTTTTTCCATACCTGCCTGTTTTTTGCAAGCGGGAATTCCCAGGAATTGCAAAGGATAATGGATAATAATGCAGAATGAGATTCCCTGTTATTGCAAAGTATATTGGATTTTTGTGCAAAAGGGATTCCCGGGAATTGCAAGTGATATAGACCAGCTCTGGCAGCCGAATTGAAAAAGGAAGTGCTGCTGCGATACACCACTTCCTGCATTGCTTAACCAACAGTATGTCTTATCAGTAATCCGGAGGAATCCTTACGCTCATCCATCGCTCACTTCAAGATTATGTGCCTGCGGTTTCAATCTGCCGATCAGGTACTGGATTTCTTTCAGAATCCATTCCGGGTCATCGTTCATTTCACGCTCTGCCATATCTTTCCGAAGAAGATCTTCCAGATATCTGCTTTTGGATTTGCCTTCCCAGCATGCATGTACATCAAGATACGACCATTCATCCGCATCAAGCAGGACTGAAATCCTGCTGTTTCCCTGTTTTACAGTCATTGATTTCTCCTTTCCGTGATGGTGATTCACCAGTGCATTCTTGAAATGAACCAGGTCATTTTTTATGGATGCACAAGTGATTCACCACTTAAATCCATTCTTAGGATATTCTGCAGAAACGCCGCTGTCCGGCGCACATGATGCCCAGTGTCCGAGGTGTCTTTCATAGGCTTCCCTGTACATTGCACAGAAGAGGCCGATGCTCGACAGAAGTTCATCCAGATTCATTGCGTCAATGATGATGTTCGCTGAATGACGGTAGCTTTTCAGTACACTCTGAATGTTCTCCTGCAGAAGCACAGCGTCCTGATACAGATCCTTCTGTTCTGCAGTCAGCTTCAGGAGATAGTCATATGCCTGCCTGCCATGGATCTCTGTTCCATCAGGCAGAAACCACGACTGCTCTTCGGAAAGCTTTTTATACAGATCACTTCTTTTCATTGTCATCAGAGATCCTGCGGTTCCTGCCGTTGAATACCAGAATATGGCAGTGCTGCGTCAGTCTGCCGATCAGGGCAGCGGCCATATCCTTGTCATACAGTACAGATGGCCATTTGGAGAATTCCTTGTTCGTGTTGAGGATGATAGGCTTCTTCATATAGATGGATGAAATGTAGTCATAGAACAGCTGGGAGCCGGTCTGATCGTAAGGAATGTATCCGAACTCATCCAGGATCAGAAGCTTCGCCTTGTCCAGCTTCTCTGTCAATTCTGATAGTTTTCCGGCTGCCTTATATTCAGAGAACATATTCACCAGTGAAGCCGTACGGTAGAACTGCACAGGGATATCATTCCTGCAGGCTTCCATTCCCATGGATATGGAAAGCATCGTCTTTCCGGTGCCCGTCCTGCCGATCATGATCACATTGGCGCACTCGGTTACGAAAGCCAGGCTGCGGCAGTCCTTTATACTTAAGCCGTCCGGGAACGTAACTTCGGAAGAGTCAAAATCATCAAATGACTGCGGATAAGGAAACCCGGCATGGCGCATCTCCCTGGCAGCCCGTGCATTCCGTCTTGATTCAATTTCTGAGTCAAAGAGCCGGATCAGGTATTCCTGATTGGTTTCTCCCTTTGTAGTCATAGCACGGTCTGCCATGCTTTCCGCAATCCTGAGCTTCCTGCACCGCAGGGCGATCTGATCGCGTTCGCTGATCTGTGCTGTTGTCATTACTTATGTCCTCCTTTGCGTATCAACGCGTCATATTCATCCAGATCTGCTTCCTTCTTCTCTACTTCAGGAATCTCATCTCCTGTCTGCAGATCTTCAGGTGAAGGAACCATTTCATACCCGGTGCGGTACATCACTTCCAGCGAGTCCGCCGGACTGCTGGTTCCGTGAAGTGCGGCAGAAGCCATTCTCACTGCCTCAGCGAATCCCTTTTCTTCCGTAACCCTGGCAATGATCGTAAGAATGTCTCCGCGTTCCTTATACGGGCACGTCAGAAGAAATGCCCTCAGATCATCAGGCATCATCTCCGCAATGCCTGTATTGGTGAATGACCGCGGCTTCTGTGCAATGTACTTCAGGTAAGGAAGCCAGTCGATATGCTGTGCCGGCTTATCACCGTACAGCCGCGGATGAACAACCACAGGATGGAAAGAACGGTCAAGGACTGTAACAGTATCAGATGTCAGCTTTACGGTGATATTGCATGACCTGTATGCCGGTGAAGCAGAATATGTATATTTACTGTCCACAGTAAACAGACCTGTATTGGAAACCTTGTAGGTCCTGTAGCCGGCAAGATCAAACGGAATGTCCGGCAGCGGATGAAGAACAGCCTTGTCTTCTTCAAACAGCTGATCCATTCTGATTCCCTTCAGATAGTGATTGTCCTGAAGGCATTCATCGCACTTATGGAACAGGACCTTGTTGTAGTCCCTGATAGAATCAAACCGCGGCTCGGGAACCAGGAGATTCCTGCGGTGTGTACCAACCTTGTTCTCCACGTTTCCCTTTTCATTTCCCTTTGCCTGATTCATGAACTTGAACTGAAACCCGTAATGAAGTGCAAACCTTCCGAACCTGTCATTCACCTTCTTTCCGCTCCGGATGATGCTCACCATGGTCGACGCATTATCAAGCCAGATCTCTGTCGGCACTCCGCCGATATAGCGGAATATGGCATCCATTGATTCCAGAAGACACTCTTCATTCAATCCATAGGTAAGCTGGAGATAGCCGGCATTACTGTATGGAAAGGAGAGAACGAAGTAGTGTCCTTCCACCTCCTGACCGCCTTCATTGAAAACCGCATCACCGAAGTCGCCCTGTGCTTCACCAGGCCCGTGTTCCAACGGCATCTGTGCATCACCTGTGTCCATGTCCATCTCCCGTCTGCGGAAGCTGAAATAGGTACATACAGTCCGATAGCTGCAGCTGAACCCGCTGGTTTCATGCCTCAGCCTGTCATAGACACGTCTGGCTGTATGGCGCTGTTTCCTTGGCATTCGCTTGTCATCTTCAAGCCAGCCGTCAATGATTTCCTTGTATGGATCCAGCTTCGGACAGATGTTCTTTTCACCCGGCTGTGCTGCAGGGGGATTGAAATCAACCTGGTCCAGGTATTTCCGTATGGTTTTCACATCATGTTTCATGAGATCAGCGATCTCATGGATCTTCATATGTCTGTTGTAATAACAGTCCCTGATCTTCAGTATTTCCTCGATTTCCATATTAAGAACACTACCGCCGGCATGAATCTGTGTCATTCAGATCCCCGGAACTGGCACAGAATAAGGCCGGTTTTGGCATAGAGTGCCAAAAACAGTGCGGAATCCTTAGAATGATAGTGGAAGAAGAGGGTGGAGTATGAAGTATTACGGCTATATTGGCACTGACAATGATTCCTCGGAAATCCCGGTTGACGAGAACACACTGCGCTATTCCCTGCGGGCAGAGGACTATATCCCGGTCATTGAAAACAGGACTGACCACACAATGCGCATTGTCTCCCCGGCAGGCACTACTCTTTACCCTTCGCATGATAAGGGCTCCTATGGTAATAAACGAAATTCGGAACAGGCAGCCCTGCATTATAATGTGATGACAAAACTGGCTGACATGATGACA
>OMUX01000020.1 GCA_900314345.1 uncultured Erysipelotrichaceae bacterium
AAGAAAGAGCATGAAAAGGAAAAGGCCCTGGGCAATATGGTCAGAACCTCTTCTATGAGATGCATTGTTCTCAGAGTTCAGCGGCGTTTGCGGCGATGACATGCTGGTACCAGGCAATCTGATCATCCACACTTTCAGGGAACAATGTATTCAGCAAAGCGGACATCGCTTCATATGACTTGTTTTCTGCGTTCATGATCACTCGTGCCTTCTGTTGTTCTTATGCTGCATTCACGGAATTGTGTTTTTATGCAGGATTTTGACAATGTGCATTCCGTTCTTCTGCAGGCAGAGACACTTGTTATTCCTTTGCAAATCCTGTTTCATCTGCGCTACAATGCATAACGCTCTGGTAGAAGCATAACTATGGAAGATACATCAAGGGAAACAAGGATCTTTGAATCAGATCCCGTGCATCAGGCTGTGTTTGAGCTGGCACTGCCGACGATCATCACACAGCTCATCAATATCGTTTACAATCTGGCAGACACATGGTATGTGGGAAGAACGGGGAATCCGGCCATGGTGGCGGCGCTTTCCGTCTGTATGCCTGTCTACATCATCATGGCAGCTGTTGCCAATCTCTTCGGCATCGGAGGCTCCTCTGCCATTTCCAGAAGCCTTGGACAGAAGAAGCCGGAAAGGGCAAGGCATGTATTTGCCTTCTGCCTGTGGTTCGGTTTAGCCGCAGGTGCACTCTACGGCATTATGATGGCTGTGTTCCGGGATGCGATCATCCCGGTGATCGGCGGGGATGTACAGTCCGCACCGTATGTCAGATCCTACATGTTCTGGACCATGATGATCGGTGCCATACCTACCGTAGGCAATGTGCTGTGCGGTCATCTGGTGAGATCCATCGGCTGTGCAAAGGAAGCCGGCTTCGGCATGTCCATGGGCGGTGTTCTCAACATCGTCCTGGATCCGCTGTTCATGTTCGTCCTGCTTCCGGAAGGACAGGAAGTTGCCGGTGCAGCCATTGCCACACTGATCTCCAATTCCTGTGCCCTGATCTATTTCCTGATCTTCCTTTCAAAGAGAAGGAATGATCCGGTGCTGACACTGAACATCAGGGATGTCAGCACCAAGGACGGGATCCCCGGGGATGTGCTGATGATCGGACTGCCTGCGGCATTGCAGACAACGATGGCCATGGTATCCAACATCTTTGCCAATGCCCTGGTCAAGGAATACGGCAGTGCCGCAGTCGCGGGCATGGGTGTTGCCAAGAAGATCAATACACTGTCCTTCAATACCAACATGGGTCTCACCCAGGGTGTGCTGCCTTTGATCGGGTACTGCTATGGCGCAAAGAACTGGAAACGCATGAAGAAGACGATCAGCTTCACGATGGTCTGCGCGGTTTCCTTCGGTGTGCTCTGCACCTTCCTGTTCCGTATCTTTGCTCCGCAGCTTGTAGTCTTCTTCATTGATGAGGCGGAGTCCGTTGCATACGGCACACAGTTCCTGCGGATCATTGCCTTTGCCTGTGCCACCACGGCTTTCTCCTATCTCTCCACGACGGTGTTCCAGGCGTGCGGAAGAAGAAGGGCGTCGTTTGTGCTCTCCATCCTGCGCAAGGGCATCTTCGATATCCCGGCCATGTTTGTCTTCAAGCATTTTCTGGGCGCACAGGGTGTTGTATGGGCAACCCCGTTTGCCGAAGTATTGTCATTGATCATTGCCCTGATCATGTTCTTCCGGTTCATGAGCCATCTGGAAGAAGCATGAATCATTGTATTCAAGGCACCCTGTGCGGTGCTTTTTTCATGGCTGTAACATGCATTTAACATTGGCCTTCTATGATGAAGATGCATGGGAGAAATGTTCATGAAAACGGGTATCAATAAAATCTTGTGTCATGTCATATCAATGGTTCTGGCACTGGGCTGTCTTTGTGCATGCAGCAGCGGAACCGCTTCTGCATCCTCCTCAGGCGGAACAGTGCTTGGAAGCAGCGGAAAGGAAATCCGGATTGTCTCGGGCAGTGAGAACAAGGAACTGGAAGGGATCCTTGAAGCATATGCAGAGAAGAACAACGTGAAGATCGTCATGACGTATGAGGGAAGCCTGGACATCATGCATGATCTGGAACAGGACGACATACCGTATGATGCCGTATGGCCTGCCAGCTCTGTGTGGCTCAATGCCGGTGATACACAGCATCGTGTGAAGCATACGGAATCCATCTCCATCAATCCGGTGGTCTTCGGCATCCGGAAATCCCTGGCGGAAGAGCTGGGCTTTGTTGGCAGGGAGGTTTCTGTCAAGGAGATCCTTGCGGCGATCCAGGCTGGAAAGCTGAAATTCTGCATGACCAGTGCCACACAGTC
>OMUX01000170.1 GCA_900314345.1 uncultured Erysipelotrichaceae bacterium
AAGAACGTGCAGAAGAAATTCAGGATATGGAAACAACCATCACGGAAACCTGTGAAGCCATAGAAAACCACAGATTGATTGACTGGAACCGGATGGTGGATCTCATTCATCTTTCTGCTGCAGAACGATCATTAAAGACGCAGTACCTTAACAGCACCAATATTTCAGCCAGGATCCGTCTTCATTCTGAGTATTCCGTAAACAAGCAAGGATGGTTCCCATGGATCATGGAACAGCTGGATCTGAAACCAGGCATGAAGGTTCTGGAAGTAGGATGCGGAAATGGTGCTTTATGGAACGGAAAAGAAGAGCAGATTCCGCCTTCTTGTTCCATCGTTCTCTCTGACATCTCAGAAGGCATGATCAATGACCTTAGAAGGTCAATGAAGAAGGATGACAGGTTTACGTATCAAGTATTTGACTGTGCGCATATTCCGTATCCTGACCATACCTTTGACCTTGTCATAGCCAATCATGTTCTTTTCTACTGTGAGGATATTCCGACAGTGATCCATGAACTTCACCGTGTACTGAAATCAGAAGGAAGACTGATAACCTCCACCTATGGGAAAAACCATATGAAGGAGATCACACAGCTGGCACAGCAGTTCAATTCGGAAATTGTGCTTTCTACCGGAGAAAAACTCTATGAACGCTTTGGTATTGAAAACGGAGAAGAACTGCTGAAGCAGTACTTCTCAAACGTTGAATGCAGAATGTATGAAGATGCCATAGAGATCAATCAGGCAGAGCCGATCATTGCCTATATCCTTTCCTGTCACGGCAACCAAAATCAGTTATTGCTGAATGACTATAAAGCTTTCAAGGTGTTTGTTGAGAAGAAAGTAAGAAATGGCATCCACATCACTAAGGAAGCAGGGATATTCATCTGCAGCTGATATCACGCATCCGGTAATTCGACTGTGTCTGAATGTGTAGCAAATCTCACTGACCACAGAAGGTAGTCAGTCATGGAAGGCTTGTTTCTTCCGAACTCCTTCCGGGCATATGCCGCATCATTCTGTTGATCAGCAGGGAGTTTTGCAAACTTCGCATCATCGAATGCGTCATCAATTTCCTGCTGAATCATCGCTTTAATCACGCTCCAGGGTATGTGATACTGTTCTTCATAACTTTTCTTCACACTCTCATAAAAAGCCAGCTTTTCCTGCTCTGTCAGGTCCTTCATGTGTTTGATCATGGAACCATTGTAACTTTCCCACAGATAATTTGCATTATCGCCTTGAAAGTGACGTAACGTCATCTTTTATACTGATGCTGTTGGAGGTGTTTCCATGAAAGGTATTATTCTTGCCGGCGGAGCAGGCACAAGATTGTATCCATTAACCAAGGTAACAAGCAAACAGCTTCTACCGGTCTATGACAAACCAATGATCTATTATCCGTTAAGCACACTCATGCTGGCGGGAATCCAGGATATCCTGGTGATTTCCACGCCCAGTGATACACCAAGGTTTGAAGAATTATTAGGAGATGGAAGCCAGTTCGGCATTCATCTTTCCTACAAGGTACAGCCTAGTCCTGACGGACTTGCTCAGGCATTCCTCTTAGGCGAAGAGTTCATCGGCAATGATGCCTGTGCCATGGTTCTCGGTGACAACATCTTCTATGGAAGAGGATTTTCCCAGACACTGAGAGAGGCCGCAAAGACTGCAGAGTCCGGAAGAGCTACGGTATTCGGCTACTATGTGCCGGATCCGGAACGCTTCGGTGTCGTTGACTTTGACAAGGACGGACATGCCCTGAGCATTGAAGAGAAACCGAAGAACCCAAAATCCAATTATGCGGTAACCGGTCTGTACTTCTACCCTGCAGGTGTTTCTGCCATGGCAAAGCAGGTGAAGCCCAGCGCAAGAGGAGAACTGGAAATTACAACACTCAATGCCATGTATCTGGAACAGGGCATTCTGGATGTTCAGCTGCTTGGAAGGGGCTTTGCATGGCTGGATACCGGAACAATGGATTCATTGCTTGAAGCTGCAGAGTTTGTACAGATGGTTGAGACACGGCAGGGACTTAAGATCTCTGCTCTCGAAGAGATTGCTTATAAATACCACTGGATTGACAGTGAACAACTGATGAAAGCTGCAGAGATGTATGGCAAGAGCCCGTATGGCAAACATCTGAGAAATGTGGCAGAGAACAAGGTGATGGAGTAAAGAATATGAAGATTGTGGTTACAGGATGCAGGGGACAGCTTGGAACAGAGATCCAGAAACAGCTGAGACTTGGATACAGTGAAATTGGTTCTATTCCCGAATCACTGAAGAATGCAGAGGTTGTTGCCATTGACTTGCCGCAGCTGGATCTTTCAAAGAAGACGGATGTTATGAATTACTTCAGAGAAGTCAGACCGGATCTGATCATCAACTGCGCTGCCTATACCAATGTCGATGGCTGTGAAGTGAACCATGATGTGGCATTTTCTGCCAATGCCATTGGTCCAAGAAATCTGGCCATGGCAGCGGAAGAGATTCATGCAAAGCTGGTTCATGTTTCCACGGACTATGTCTTTGACGGAAAGGACAATGGATCTGTACCAAGAGATGAAGGGGATATTCCTAATCCCATCAGCGCCTATGGTTCCACCAAGCTGATGGGGGAGAAGTATGTCATGGAGTACTGCCATACCGCATTCATAGTCAGAACCGCATGGCTGTACAGCTACTATGGAAAGAACTTCGTAAAGACAATCGTGAATGCCGGTAAAAAGCACGGAAAGCTGACGGTGGTCAATGATCAGTGCGGCAATCCCACTAATGCCGTGGATCTTGCCCATGAGCTGCTGCAGCTTGCCGCAACAGAGGAGTATGGTCTTTATCACTGCACTGGAGAAGGGACATGTTCCTGGTATGACTTCGCTTCAGAGATCATTCGCTTAAGCGAAGTGAATGCAACGGTATCCCCTTGCACCAGTGCAGAGTACAAGACCATGAATCCCGCTTCTGCAGACAGACCTGCATGGTCTGCTCTGGATAACCGGATGCTCAGATGCACGATTGGCAATGACATGCGCGACTGGAAGGAAGCGTTAACCGTGTTCTTTGAACACTGGGATGGAGAAAACGGCATGAAGGAGGAACAGAAGTAATATGACAACTACATATCTTGTGACCGGCTGTGCCGGATTCATCGGTACAAACTTTATCTACTACATGCTCAACAAGTACCAGGATATTCAGATCATCAATCTGGACAAGCTGACCTATGCCGGAAACCTGGAAAACCTGAAGGGTGTGGAGAATGACAAGCGTCATGTCTTCGTACAGGGCGATATCTGCGACAAGGAGTTAGTAAAGAACTTACTGGATCAGTATGATCCGGACTATGTCATCAACTTTGCGGCAGAGTCCCATGTGGACCGTTCCATTGCCAACCCGGAAATCTTTGTACAAACCAATGTCATGGGTACAGTGAACCTGTTACAGAGATGCAAGGACAAATGGTATGACAGTGCAAACAGAACCTGGAAGGAAGGCAAGAAGTACCTGCAGGTAAGTACGGATGAAGTCTATGGTGCATTAGGACCGGAAGGCTACTTCATGGAAACAACCCCCATTAATCCCCATTCTCCGTATTCTTCTTCCAAGGCCAGTGCAGACATGTTTGTAAAGGCATTCCATGATACCTATGGCATGCCAATCAATATTACGAGATGTTCCAACAACTATGGACCTTATCAGTTTCCTGAGAAACTGATTCCTTTAATGATCAACAACCTCAAGCACCATAAGGAACTGCCTGTCTACGGAGACGGCATGCAGATCAGAGACTGGCTGTATGTCGAGGATCACTGCAAG
>OMUX01000292.1 GCA_900314345.1 uncultured Erysipelotrichaceae bacterium
ATCAAAATCAATTATGGTATGTCATATGAAGAAAGGACTTCTGACACTCGAACCATCTATACCAGAGAAAGAGAAGAGGAGATTATCAAGGCTGCCTGGGTCAAGGGTGTATACAAGAACATCTGGATCCGTCAGTTCCAGAAGCTTTCCAGGGAAGCCTACAACCGCTGTGATTTCGTGACCGGCCTGTTTGCCCATGCAAGGGAGCTTCAGATTGAACTGGGCTGTCCTCCGGCCAAAGCACTGGTCACCCCTAACGGCATTGATCCATCCCGCTTTGACAACTGCAAAGGCAAGACGGAAGAAGACGAACAGTATTTCAATATCGGTGCCGTGCTCCGCATTGCCCCGATCAAGGATGTCAAGACGCTGATCCAGGCTTTCTATGAGGCAAAGAAGCGCAATAACAGACTGAAGCTGTGGATCATGGGACCGGCAAATGATGAACAGGAATATGCCGATGAATGCGAGGCTATGGTGAAGAACCTCGATATCAAGGATGTTGTCTTCACCGGCCGCATCAATCCGGTGGACTATCTTGGCAGGATGGACTGCACGATCCTGACGAGTATTTCCGAAGGGCAGCCGCTGACGATCCTGGAAGGCTATGCGGCACACAAGCCTGCCATCGCCACGGATGTCGGAAACTGCCGTGGGTTGATCTACGGGGAAAATGACGGCATCGGTCCTTCCGGCATTCTGACGCATATCATGAATAGCCAGGAGATTGCCGCTGCCATGCTGTACATGGCAAGACACCCCGATGAAACAAAGGAAATGGGTGAGAATGGATATAAGCGCCTCATGAAACGCTATACACTCACCAAGATGCACAGACGCTACGAGGAAATCTACAAGGCACTGCAGAAGGAGGAAGACTGATGGCAGGCATCGGTATAAGATTGAGGAAAATCTACAAGCGCAATACCATCGGATCCTATCTGTATGGCTTCCTTTACTCTGCCGTCACGACGATCGCTCCGATGTTCGTCGTCATCATTGCCATTGTCCTGATCCAGTACGTCAACGGCTTCTCCCAGGCAAACTATGCCGACCGTGAGCTTTTCTCTGACACCGTGCTGTATATCTTCATCTTTTCTCTCTTGACCACTGCACCCTTCAACGGTGTGCTCTCACGCTATCTTTCCGACACGATCTATGAGGAACGCTATTCTGACATCATGCCGTGCTACTATGTCGGACTGCTCATCAATGTCGTGTTCTCGAGCTTCTTCGGCATTGCCTTCTGTGTGCATGAATATCTTTTCGGTGAAGTGCCGCTCTATTACGTCCTGACCGGATACTGCGGCTATATGGCGATGGTGCTGGTGTTCTATTCCATGCTCTATCTGACCGCCACAAAGGATTACCGCAAGATTTCCATGTTCTATGCGATTGGCATGGTGGTGGCATTCGTGCTTTCAAGGATTGAAGTGATCTTCCTGCACTGGGAGATCACGTACAGTCTCCTGTTTTCCCTTGCGGCGGGCTTCTTCATGATCGCATCCATGGAAACCGCCATGATCCATTCCTACTACCGGGAAAACAGCGGCCGCTATGATGCGGTCCTGCATTATTTCAGGATCTACTGGAAGCTGATTCCCATCAACTTCCTCTATACCCTTGGCCTCTATGCCCATAACTTCGTGTTCTGGACCATGCCCGGACATCTGGTGTTTGCGGACAGCTTCGTGACAAACCTCAGCTATGACATGGCAACCTGCTTTGCGATGTTTACAAACATCACTGCCACCGCCATATTCATGTCCAGGCTTGAAATGAACTTCCATGACCGCTACAAGGCATTCTCGGAATCCATCATCGGCGGCCGAAGAAGGGATATTGAAAACAACAGGAAGCGGATGCTTTCCTGTCTTTCCTCAGAGCTTGTCACACTGGCCCGCATGCAGTTCATCATCTCCGTCGTTGTCTTCCTGTTATGTATTGTCATTCTTCCGACCCTTGGCTTCGGCGGGGAGATCATGCGCATCTATCACTGTCTGGCAGCGGGCTACTACATCATGTTCATGATGTATGCCGAGATGCTGTACCTGTTCTATTTCAATGATCTCAACGGTGCCCTGATGACCGCTTCCGTATTCTGTGGTGTTACATTCCTTGGCAGCCTTTGGTCAGCCCGTCTGGAGGACATCTGGTACGGCATGGGCCTGGTGCTTGGTTCCCTGGCCGGCTTCATTGTCGGTTATTTCCGGCTGCGCTGGGTGGAGAAGCATCTGGATGAGCATATCTTCTGCGATGGCAGGCTCATGGAGCGGGCAAAAGGTGTGAAACCCGATACCTGTGTCTGGCGCAGAACGCCGAAGAATGAGACTGTGTAGTATACTTGGAAGGATATGAATATTCTGCTGGCTGGCGGGTCGTGTTCCTTTTCGACCCACCTGATCGAAAAACTGATGAAGGAAGGACATCATGTATTTCTTCTGACCGGGAGCCGCTATAAGTACCAGTGGTATCCAAAGGTGGATGAAAAATATGATTTTCCTTTTGATACGGCGAATATCCAGGAAATCATTGCCAGTGTATCACCGGACCTGACCATTGCATTAGGTGCCTTTGATCCAGGTTTCTCCTGGAAGGATGAGGAAAAGACCCCCCAGCGCTATATCGCATGCATGACATCATTGATGCTGGCATGTGCTGCCTATCACAAGGGAAGCTTCGTCTATCTTTCCAATGAGAATGCTTTTTCTCTTCAGCATACGGAAAAGGTATCAGAACAGGATTCCGGGGATGCACACAGTACAAAAGGCTATGCCCTGGCTGAAGTGGAGGAAGCGGTTCTCCGCATGCGCAGCCAGCGTTCACTGGATGCGATGGTTGTGCGCATCGGCAATCTCTACCATATTCCCCATGATGCAGGGGATTGTTACAGCATCGTGGAACAGATGTGCCTCAGTGCCTTTCAGAATCAGACCATCCCGTATGACCCCAGCCAGCAGTATTCCTTTATCTATGAAAGTGATGCCATCTACTTTCTCAGCAGCATCCTGTTTTCCAGAAACCTTCCCCAGGGAAGGTGGCAGATTGCTGCAGATGAGGTCATTGACGGCGCACAGCTGGCTGAACTGATCCGCCAGCGTGCAGCAGGCTTCGGCATTGAAGCCCGTCCTGTCAAACAGGAGGAAACCCATGCATCTCCGGTCATGTTTGACAATGCACAGTACCGCCGGTACTTCGGCATCAACCGCTTTGACCAGCTGAAGGACGGCATCGACAATGTCATCCGCGAGATGGTGAACAATCCGAACATCTTCCTGAATGAAGAAAAGCGCAGCCCGACTCTGAGACAGCGTCTTGCAAAGAGTTCAAAATGGTTCTTTGACGCTGCGGTTCCTTTCATTGAGAACATCATCTGCTTTGTGCTTGTCTTCAACCTCAATAACAGGACCGCAGGATCCAGCTTCTTTGACAGAATCGATTTCTATCTGATCTATGTGCTTCTGTTCGGCATCATCTTCGGACAGCAGCAGGCAACCTTGTCTGCAGCCCTTGCCCCAGCAGGCTATATCCTTGGCCAGATGATGCAGAGCCGTTCAGGATTTGAAGTCAT
>OMUX01000293.1 GCA_900314345.1 uncultured Erysipelotrichaceae bacterium
CTCTGCGGCTACCTGGTCTACGGACGCTGGCTGGCGAAGAAGTGGGGCGTTGATCGATCCTTGCCTTTATAAAGCACAGGTACTGTCTCCTGCTTTCTCAGGAGGTCCCTGTCCTTGATTTCTTCACTCTTCGTTCCCTCTTCATACAAAGGCTCTGAGGAAGCAGACTGTACGGATACCGGAGCCGTATTCTCGACCAGAGGATAGCCCATCATCATGTAGTATTCATTCCTTGAAATCGCCCTGTTACAGCCGGTGCCGTCCTTCTTATAGTTCGTACAGCCCAGCATGTATTCATCATTCTTCGTATGCTTGACGATCAGATAGCCTGTCCGGCAGGAGTCGCACTTCATGATGCTCAGTTTCCCGCCGCTGTATTCATTGGTCATGAACCCGCAGGCCTCCGGTTCATTGGTACAGATGAACAGTCTGAGACCGTATGCCTTCTTGTAGCGGTACTGTAACGGGAAACCGCATATCGGGCATCTCTTCTGCGTACCGCTCACGACAGGATTCGTATTCCATTTTCCTGCCAGTGTCACATCCGGATATTCCTTCTTCAGTTCCAGCAGGAATTCCGATGGATTGTCTTCCGGTGCCACGAAGTACACCCTGTTCTTCGTACGGGTCATGGCCACATAGAACAGTCTTCGCTCTTCCGCATACGCATAGGAATGATCCTCCTTGACCACAAGCTTCAGTACCGGATCATCATCGATCTTGGAAGGGAAGCCATAGGTTTCATTCTTTCCGTTGATGATGATCACATTGTCAAAGCCAAGTCCCTTGGAGGAATGCGCCGTCATAAATGTCAGATGTGCATTGGGGAATCTGACGGATCTCAGCATGCTCTTCTGTCGGTCATATTCAAACCTTCCGGTTCTTGCCAGATGATCCCCGTCAAAGCCGAATCTTCCGATGAGCAGGATGGATCCCGGATCCTTCTTTCCTTCATCTCCTGCAAGCTTCAGGATCTGGGCAATGCACTTCTCCACGGCTGCCGCCATGGCATCATTGGCACCCGTACGGTTGGTACCGTTGGCAGCCTTCCGTTTCCCGTCATAGGTAAAGATGATCACCGGGTGTTCGATATGCTTGGGAGAGATCAGCTTCTTCCTGATCTGGGAAGGATTCTGCTGAATGAAGTTTCCTGCGATGTCAATGACCTCCTGGGAATTGCGGTAGGTCTTCACGATCTTCAGGGTCTTGGCATCACCCATCTTCTTTGCAAAATCCTTGAACAGGCTGATATCGGAACCGCTGAAGGCATAGATGGACTGCCAGTCATCCCCGACTGCCATGATCTTTGCGTCGGTCACCTGTGACAATGCCGTTGTCAGATCAAAGCGCTGTCTTGAAATATCCTGATACTCATCCACGATGATCCAGCGGAAATCCAGTTTCTGCTTCATTTCCTTCACTTCCCGCAGGACCTTTGCGGAATTGTTGATCATGTCCTCGAAGTCCACGGCATGGTGTTCCCTGAGCCATGTCTCATACTGCAGATAGCAGTCCTGACAGAGATCCAGGAACAGCAAGGTACGGACATTCTTCGTCCGTCTTCTGAGCATGTCAAAATCCTTGTTGGTATAGCCGTTGGTTTTGAAGTTGTTGATGAATCTCTGCAACAGCAGTGTCATCTTGCGGATATAGCGGTTTTCTTCCGTATCCACCAGTTTCTGCATGACTTCTTGATACGGTCTTTCATGTACTTCAAAGCCAGCCTTCACCAGCTGTTCCTCCAGATGTTCCAGAAGGCTTCTTTCATCCTTGTACGAAGAAAACGTGTAGATCAGAGGCGTATGGTGTTTTCGGTGCAGAAGGATCTTGTCATTGATGGCTTTCTTGTAGAAGGAAAGCTGCACATCATCATAGCGCGGGTTCCTGCCGTCTTCCGAGATGCCGAAGTGTTCCAGATAACAGGTATGATTCCCCTGCTTTAGAAGGAAGTCGGGTGTATATGGCTTTCTTGAACCGGTAATGTCATAAGGATACAGCGGTTCATATTCATAATCGATGTCATGAAGATACAGGAAGTTTGCAATCTGCACCTCCTGTCCTGAACGAAGAATCTCATTCTGGATCGTCACCCTGCGCTTTGTTCTCTGATCTATGATCTCTTCGCCCTTTCCTTCCAGCTCTCCCTTCATCGTTGTGTAATATGCCTTGGAAAGCTTCGGCAGGAATGTAACAGGGTCACCGGCTTCTTCCGGCACATCGATATAGGATGCGAAGAAATCAATGAGCTTCCTTACTTCCTGTTCATCATTGAGGATGTTCTTCTTCAGATAATCCGTGATGACAAAATAGAGCCTGGAAGGTTCCACGATATTCAGCCTTTCAGGATTGTTCTTATGAAGAACGGCATTGCCCGTGGAATGGAACGTGGCAATGGGACAGGGAATCTGCAGCTGATCATTGATCCTTTCCCGCAGTTCCTTCACAGCCTTGTTGGTAAAGGAAATCACCAGGATCTGTGATGGATCCACATGCTCCACATCCACCAGGTATTTCACCTTGGCGGCAATCGTTGTCGTCTTGCCTGCACCGGCACCGGCCACAACCAGCATATGGTCTTCATCGGTAAGGACAACCCTGCGCTGGTCTTCATCCAGGACAATCTGCGGGTCCACGGTCTTCAGCACCTGATCCAGATAATCCTTTTCCTCCAGCATCTTCTTCTGAATGAATGCTTCATTATGCTGGTCCACCAGTTCTGAGATGTTCTTCAGATCTTCCATCTTCTTAACGGTATCTTCTTCAGCCACACCATTCCGCATGCAGAAAGCATCCAGTGTACCGCTGAATTCAATGACCTGAAGGTCCTTCAGGACGTTTTCGTTGTCGTTCTGCAGCGGATGATAATCACTCACGGAAAGATAGCGGTCAGCAGAAAGAAGCTGTGCTTCCTTCTGCTCTGCCTGATCCAGTGAAGCAAGCAGCGGATTGTTCACAGCTTCTTTCTTTTCTGAAACATCTTCCTGTTTCCTGCTGAACAGCTTTGAGAACATACCCATAGTCATTCCTGATCATTCATATCATACCGCCTGGACCGGGAACACAACAGCAGCCAGTTATACAGCTTGCCTCCTGTGCCTGCATGATCTGGTCAAGCAAAGACATGATCATCGTTATGATAACCATGTTCTGTGATGATTCAGACCGCTTTGGTATTCGCTGTATAGACCGCGCAAGGAAAAATCAACAGTTCTCCCAAAAACTTTATTCCAGACTTCCGTGATAGATTTCTACTCGGCTCATAGTACTTTATACTTGATGATACAGCGCGATTCCTGTTGACAGTATAGCAGCTGCCAAGGTAGTATCAGTACATTTCAGCGAAACATTTTCTTTCAGTGGCATCCGAACTGCCTTTGTAATATATTTACTCACGTGAAAAACATGATCTATCTTGACTATTGTGCAAATATGCCTGCCTCAGAACACGTGCTGGATGCATTCCTGAAGGCAGAGCGTGAATATCCAGGCAATGCAAACTCTCACCACACTGCAGGAAGAGCCGCAGACAAAGCGATTGAAGATGCAAGGGTTCAGACTGCTTCAATGCTTGGCATAAAGCCTTCGGAAATCATCTATACCAGCGGTGCCACAGAATCAAACAACATGGCAGTCCGGGGCATGGCCGCATCCATGCGGCATGTAGGCAGGCACATCATTTCCACTGCCCTGGAACACAGCAGTGTCTCTGCTTCCCTTTCCAGGCTGCAGGCTGAAGGATATGAGATTGACCTCTGCCCCATGGGCCGGAATGGAAGGATTGATCTGGAAGAGCTGGAGAATCTCATCCGGAAGGATACCTGCATTGTCAGTGTCAGTGCTGTGGATCCGGAGCTTGGTGTGATTCAGCCATTGCATGAGATTGCTGAACTCCTGAAGAAGTATCCGGATATACGTCTTCATGTCGATGCTTCCCAGGCCTTCGGCAGGATCCCGGTGGATTTCGCCATCGGGGATACGATCTCCCTTGCCCCGCATAAGTTCGGCGGTATCAACGGCATCGGTCTTCTGATTAAAAAAGACGGTGTCTCCATGGAGCCGCTGCTGACGGGCGGAGCCAGCACAACACCATATCGTCCGGGAACGCCGACGACTGCACTGATCCTTTCGACAGTTCCTGCTTTGGAAGATGCGCTTGCATGCAGGGAAGAAGGCTTTGCATCTGTGAAGCAGCTGAATACACTGTTCCGTGAACTTCTCAAAGACGTGGATGCAGTGCGGTTCAACAGCCCGGAAGATGCCATTCCTTACATCCTGAATCTGGGCGTGAAAGGCATCCGCGGCATCCGGATGCAGGAGCTTTTAGATGAAGCAGGCATCTGTGTCTCCGTGAAGAGTGCCTGTGCTTCAGATTTATTGCCCAGCAAGGCAGTCTATACCGTATACCGTGACAAGAAGAGAAGCTATGAGAGCTTCCGCATCTCCTTTTCCAGGGAAACCACGGAAGAGGAAATCAGAACAGCAGCCGATGTGATCCGACACATCGTGGAAAGTGAGAATGCATGACAAGAGAACTGACACCTGCCCAGCTGATTGAACGAAGTATATCAGTCAAATACCGGAAGGAATTATGGGCGCCGTTTATCACGGCAATCAAGGAATACAAACTCATTGAACCGGATGATCATATTGCCGTATGCATCTCCGGCGGCAAGGATTCCATGTGCATGGCGGAGCTGTTCAAGATCCTGCACAGACACAGCGAGATTCCCTTTGAAGTGACATACCTGGTCATGGATCCTGGATACAATGAGATCAACCGCCAGTATATTGAAAACAATCTGAAGCTTCTGGATATACCCGCTGTGATCTTTGAGACCAACGTGTTTGCCATTGCCAACAACAATGAAGAGAAGCCCTGCTATCTCTGTGCAAGGATGCGCAGAGGTCATCTGTACAACAAGGCAAAGGAACTCGGCTGCAACAAGATCGCCCTTGGCCATCATCTGAACGATGTCATCGAAACAACACTGATGTCCATGATGTGGTCCAGCAAGATCGAATGCATTGTGCCAAAGGCAAGAAGCGAACACTTTGCAGGCATGGAGCTGATCCGTCCCATGTACGGCATCAAGGAGGATGACATCAAGGCCTGGGCCAGATACAACGGCCTGCAGTTCATCCAGTGTGCCTGCCGCTTCACGGAAAACTGCACGATCTGCGACAACGGCGGAGGTGGTTCAAAGCGCCAGGAGACAAAGAACCTGATCCGCAGGCTGAAGAAGGACAACCCGGAGATCGAACACAACCTGTTCCGGGCCATTCATGCCGTCCATATCAAGACCTTTCCGGGCTATGTGCAGAACGGTGAAAAGCACAGCTTCCTGGAAAACTACGAGGCAAACAATCCGCATCCATCAGAAGATACGAATCCGGAAAAGAAACCACAGCAGTAACCAGCAAGGGCAGCCATTGGCTGCCCTTGTTTCTGTCATTCATGACAGGGAAGTGCGATGTCCTGTGCACGGTACATTGCCTTGATGTGTTTTGTCAGGCTGCGGTAATCCTGGAGCAGTTTTCCCGTGCCGGAATCCAGCCTTGCCCTCGCTTCAGCATCTCCCGTCTTCGCTCTTTCTGCGAACACTTCCATATCCTCTGCCCAGGATGACAGTGCTTCTGCACCGATGAGATGCGCCGTGCCATACAGGGCATGCACCTTTGTACTATATTCCCCATAAGCAGCTGTGCGGATACAGTTTTCAATGGCAGCCGCATTCTCTTCACCAAGCGACGCAAACTGCGAAACCACCTCAACATAAAGG
>OMUX01000295.1 GCA_900314345.1 uncultured Erysipelotrichaceae bacterium
AGGCAGAGAGTGGTTATCATTCTCTGCCTTTCATGTATGCTTTGGCATTATGAAAACATCTTTTCTCAGGAAATCAGAATCCATGATGTGTAATCCCACTGCAGCTGAACAGCTGTGGTTGGTTACGCTCCGCGAATAGGGGTCGCGCAGCGAGCTTGCCTGCGAAGCAGGTAAGCCGAAGCCCGAAGGCCAGGGGCCTGAGATGAGACGGAACCGGTATGTAAGGAATCAGAACAGATCGTTCATCTCAAAGACATAGCTGAGCTGTTCGTGCTTCTTCCAGTTCTGAGGATCCTTCAGTTCCTCTTTCTGTGCATCAGTCAGCGTAAGGATATAATCTCCCGCACTGGCAATCTTCTTCAGCAGTTCCTCCAGGTGGCTGATCTGCTTTTCGGACAGTTCATGTGCATCCTTCCACTGCTTCAGCTGCGACCTGACAAGCTTCTGGTCTCTGGCAATGATCTGCAGAGGAGACTTGTTGAGCATACTGCGTGCTTCACTCTTCTTCCGTGCCGCTTCCCTGCGCTTGTCACGTTCTTCCTGTCTGCGCTTCAGCCTGTCGTTGACGAGGTCATTGATGGTACGCAGTTCTTCTGCCTTCACGCCATAGTAGTTGTCCAGCGGATAGATGCCTTCCGTTACGTAGATATAGAATTCCTTCGGTGTAAGGCCGGCAAGCTGGTACTGGTACTGTTCAGAGTTGTATGAGCTGATATAGCCGTTCACGAGCTTCTCTGAGGTTTTATAGTCCGGGCATAAAGCAGCCAGGTTCAGGATGTGCGTCTTCATTCTTGCAAAGAAGGATTCCATCGGCGCATTGTCCTGGCTGTTTCCTCTTCCGGATACTGACTGCAGGAAGCCGTCGTCCTTCAGAATCTGTGCAAATGTCGTGGAGGTATACTGACTGCCCTGATCACTGTGAATATAGACCTGGCTCTTCTTCAGTTCGTCCTTGTGGTGTTCCATCATGTCGTCATAAGCTGCCTTCACAAGATCTGTATCCATTTTCGTGTGGAATGCATGGCCAAGGATCTCTCTTGTGTAGGCATCCTTGAAAACACAGAGGTAGGCAGTTGTTCTGTTCGGCCCATAGTACAGGTATGTGATATCAGTGAGAATGACTTTACGGGGGCCGATGTAGAAGTTCTGCTGTACGAGGTTAGCCGGTGCGGCACATTCATGGTTATGAGTTGCCTGGTGTTTGTAGGCATCCTTGAGGGGACGGGCTGCCACGAGGTTCATCTTCTTCATGAGCTTCTGGCAGTGCTTGACGCTGACATTGAGGCTGTATTCACGCCATAAGGCGGTGTGGAATGTGCGCTTGCCGGGAACGAAGCCGAACTTATGAATGATCAGGCGCATCTTCTCCATGATGGCCTCTTCTGACTTGCGGAAGGCTGCCTGTTTACCGTCTCTGTCTTCTTTCCTTGAAACCCAGGCATAGTAGCCGGAACGGGAACAGCCAAACAGAATAAGCGACTGGCTGGTGGTATATCCGAGTTCTGTACGGCGCTGACTGTGGATGAAGTAATGCGCCAGGAAGAACCTGTCTTCGATTACTTCGTTGTCCTGCGCAAAGACGATATCTTCTCCGCATAGTCTGACAGGAATTTTTTTTTGACTTCCTGGGCAGTCTCCAGCCAGATGGTTCTGGCAGTCAGATATGCAT
The DNA here is from genome assembly GCA_900314345.1 of uncultured Erysipelotrichaceae bacterium. Taxonomy (GTDB): domain Bacteria; phylum Bacillota_I; class Bacilli_A; order Erysipelotrichales; family Erysipelotrichaceae; genus Bulleidia. Next base: position 1,670 of record OMUX01000295.1, read on the forward strand.
TCTGTTCCTCAAGGCTCATCTTGCCAAGGTACTCCTGCATTTCCTTCAGTGGTACTCTGCCGTCATAGGAAGAAGGATCCACATAGTTCAGCTTTCCTTCCCTCGCCAGCTGCTCTGCACGCTTCCCGCAGGCATTGGCTCTGTCTGTGCCGAGTTCCTTTACCGGGAAACCCAGTGCCTCATACGCATCTACATAAGACAGTCCTTTGGAAATCTCCTTATGCATGGCCATGTAGAAGTCTTTGGAATAACGGATACCGCCGTCTTCAGTAAAGTCATCCACGAAATCCGTTGCGGTCAGTCTGTCCATCAGTTCCGGTGTAAATTTCATACTCATATTGTTCATCCTCACTCTGTATGGACAATATGGTATCAGACGCCAAGCGTCTTTGCGCGGGTGACAGCTTCACGCTCAGCTTTCTTCTTCATTGCCTGATAGCGTGCTGTTTCCCGGCCAAGGTACTGTCTGTATTCCTCATCAGAAAGACTGAGCAGGTAATCACGGTATGCCACAGGTGTCATCCGGTTCCTTGTCCACTGCGGCCTTCTGTTGTTGTAATAGCCAGTGTAGTTTCCAAGATGCCATTCAAGATCTTCGATGGTTCTGGCATCGGAATAATCCTCCTCATCCTTGAAGTGTCCGAAGAAGCTTTCCTGCGGGGCATTATCCCAGCAGTTTCCGCGCTTGGACATGGACTGTATAAAGCCAAGGTCCTCCAGTTCCTTCTGCCAGGTTTCACTCAGATACAGTGCTCCCTGATCACTGTG
>OMUX01000102.1 GCA_900314345.1 uncultured Erysipelotrichaceae bacterium
TGTTCACTGATCGTCGTAGGCGTGTGCGCGTTCCTCCAGAGTTCCCGGTTCACTGTCTTCCTCTGCCGGCACATCAAGACCTGCCAGAGATACAGCACCGTCCGTTGTTTCGAAGAATGTGACATTCATCGTCGCATTGATGTCATTGCTGTGCTGGATGCCGGCATCGGAATCCGGTGAATATCCGGATACGGTAAGATCCCCGATCAGGCACCGGTACTGCATCTCGCTCATCTTCTGCAGTACATTGAGCAGGTTCTGATAGCTTGTGGTATGAAAGCTCACAGCGACCTGTCTTCTGACAATCGTACCGTCCAGCACCGGATCACTCCAGGACAGGGATACATTGTCTGCGTCTTCATTGAAGATGGCAGACATGGCAATGATCTCATTGGACTGGTTGTTGTATACGGAAATTTCTCCGACAACCTTTCCTTCACTCTCTTCAATGACTCTTTCCATCTTTGCCTTCTGGGCAGCCTTGGCAGCTTCCAGCTGGATCTGGGTCTGGATATCTTCCGTGTTATAGGCGCTGATCTGATCCCCGATGGAGCGCCATACAACCAGGTAGTAGAACATGCCCAGGGCAAGGATTGCAAAGATCAGAAGCAGGGCTTTTTCTCTCTTGGTGAACTCATGACTTAACATCAGTTGGTTCCCCCTTCCGTCTGATCCATGCTTGTATCAGCACCGTATGTGATGACAACACTTGCCGTCACAAGGTTGCTGGAAGGATCACGTTCCGTGCTTGCCGCAGCGGTGGTCACTGTGACAAAGGCATTGCGCTTGTCTGCCTGCAGCTTGCTCAGGAATGTAGATACGGTATCGAGATCAGTGACACCGGTCTGCACGGTGATCGTGGAACCGGAGATCGCAGCGGACTGCAGCTCCACATAGGGCATCAGGTCCTCCTCCAGCATGTCGAAGACGTTGTTCTTGTCGAGCTCCATCTTCTCTTCCTCGGTCATATACCAGTCCGTGACCTTGTCATACTGTGCCTTGATGTCGGCATAGTCACTGTTGGCAGCCTGTGCCTGGGCAAGCTGTGACTGCATGATGTTGTACTCTGCTTCTGCCTGGTTGAGCTTGTCCAGCTGGTCATAGACTCCGAACTTCACGAAGAAACCAAGGAACACCAGGAATACCAGGAACCATCCGATGGCCTTCTTGTCCTGCTCTGCCTGTTCATTGGATACCAGGTTGATATAGGTCTTGGAAGGATAGTTTGTATCCTTTTTCCCATGGAAGCTGATCTCCGTGGAAAGGAGGCTGTTTTTCTTCTTCTCTTCAGACATGATCAGTCATCCTCTCCGTTCCAGCACATGCCGATGGCACTCGGGCAGGCAGCCATGGCACGGGGATCCTTCACGATTCCTTCTGACAATGTACGCAGGGAAACAAGATTCAGCGGCACGGTCTCCCTGATGGCATTGAGAAGCTGCGGTATCTCTTCCCCGCCGCCGCAGACATAGAGCGTCTCCAGATTGTTGTCCCTGTTTTCGTATGTATAGTAGTTGATGGCACGCATGACATCGACTGCGATATCACCGCAGGCATCTGTCAGTTCCGGCCGGTCCATGACACCCTGGTTGTCTCCGACAAGATACAGACATGCAATATGATCATCCACATGCAGAAGATCCGCCACTTTGGAGGCAAGATATTCACAGCCCCGTTCAATGTCACGGCTGGTATAGTACTGTCCTTTGGCATAGATCGTGACTCTGGTTGCCGCATAGCCGACATCCAGGATGGCAAAGTCCTCCTTTGCCTTCTCTTCATCTGCATGCTTCATGAGGCTGCTGTAGGTAATGCTCTGGGGAGCTGCCTGCACAAGCTTCAGTCCGGCATCATGGAACATGGTCTGATAGCTGTTCATCGGCTCTTTGGAAATGGCAACACCGATCAGTTCCAGTTCCTCCGGCCCGTTATCATGCTTGATCCTGTCCAGCACCATATAGTCATACAGATACTGTTCCTTGTCACCGGTCACAAAGTCATGGAATTCATAGGGAAGATTCACGGCAAGCTGCTTTTCCGTCATCAAAGGAAGTGTAAGTCTTCTGAGATACACCGCATTGTCCGGCAATGCCAGATACACCTGCTTTGCTGTGAAGTGATTCTCCCTTACAGCAGTCTTCAGGAAGTCGCGCATGCCGTCCCAGGAGATGATCTCCTCATTCCTTACGACATTGGCCGGCAGATCAAGCGCCGCAAAGTTGACGATTTCATCGTTCTTCATCTCAACGATCTTGACCCTGCTGTTTCCGATTTCAATTCCAAGGCGTCCCTTTGCCATGACTTCCTCCGTTTCAGAACAAGGAAAGATACCAGCTGACAATCCCATCCCCTGAAAGCATTGTGATGAATGCCGCAATGGAGATGGATGGTCCGAAAGGTATTTTATTCTGTTTCAATACTAGCACAAACACAAGCCCGATGACACAGGCACAGATCAGGTTGAACAGGCTCAGTGAAGCACCAAAGCAGAGACCAAGCACTGCCAGAAGCTTCACATCGCCCCCGCCCAGTCCTTCTTTCCCTGACACCTTGTCAAAGATGAGACTGATGAAAAGAATCCCGCCGCCGATGAGCAGTGCACCAAGCAGTCCCTGCTTCAGTTCATGCAGCGGATCTTCAAGAAGCGGCAGTGTCGCAAGCCATGTGATGATGCCTGCAATATGGAAGCCATCCGGAATCTCATAGGTCTTCATGTCGATCAGGGAAAGACCAAGCAGGTATGCTGCCAGCAGCCAGTACCTGATGGTATATGCACTGATACCGTAATGATGCAGTAAAAGGATATAGGCAAGTGCCATGCCTGCTTCCGTATACAGACAGTCCTTCGGGATCTCTGCTCCGCAGTATCTGCACTTTCCCTTATGGTAGAGCCAGCTGAAGACAGGAATCAGATCCAGTACGCCAAGTTCATGCCCGCAGCTGTCACACCTGCTTCTTCCCTTCTTCCAGTCCAGCCCGTGCATCATGCGGTATGCCATGCAGTCCATGAAGCTGCCGAAGACACCGCCAAGAAGCCCGGCAAGAACATAAAGGAAGATCCGGTATGGAAGATCAAAGTACTGTATGCTCATTCCTTTCCCTTCTCCCAGGAAAGCTTCATATACCCTTCCTTGCACACGACCTTTATGACCATGGTGTTCCTTGCCCCATGGTACTTCACGCCGTCAATTTCCATGGTGGTGTATTCATTGTATCCATAGGGCTTGTCGCCAACGATTGTGTTAATGGTGTTGTCATAGTAGGCAATCCAGCCCTCAGAGGTCCAGTGGGGACACTGTCCGCTGCTGCCGTCCACCGGGCAGTTGAGGCCGTTGTTGGAATTGATCCTTGCCACGGAATCCGCAGTGTTCTCCATCAGGGCATCATCCCCCTTGGCCTGCTGGTTCACATGCCAGCGTACATAAAGGCCCGCAAAGAAAACACACATGATGACAATGCCTGTGATCAGGATGACTTCCAGCTGTGAATAATGCCTGTTCATAGCTATATCTTAGTACAAGGATGCAGTTCGTAGTGAAGAATCCGGGCATTGAGTACATGAATGAAGCTGTCACTTCTCAAACAGATCATCCAGCAGAACCACATTGGAGAACACACTGGAATATTCGTTGTGAACAAGTCCGAGCGTTGTCACCAGCGTATTCCGGACAGATGCCTTCTTAGATACCTGTGCAGCAACGGTGCTTTGTCTTCCCAGCAGCTTCCTGTAATAATTCTTGTCGACCCTGAAATCCTCTCCGGCGAATTTCATTTCACAGAGGTTTATGATGTTGTCATTTCTGGCAATGATGAGATCAATCTGCATGCCTTCATTGTCATCATTCATTCCCGTCCAGGCGG
>OMUX01000300.1 GCA_900314345.1 uncultured Erysipelotrichaceae bacterium
GCTTCTGTATCAATGTCTATGCCGACAAGGTTCTCATAGCCCGCCTTCTTCAGGCCCTTGATGTAGCTGCCGCCAAGAAGGCCAAGACCTACAACGCCGATTCTTGTATTCTCATTGATCATATGCAATCAGTACTCCTGTTCCTGCAAGATCACGGAAGAAGTCCGGATAGGACTTGTTCACCGCTTCCGCTCCTTCAATCATAACAGGGGAATCTGCTGTGCAGGCAAGAACCGACAGGGCCATGACAATGCGATGATCATTGTGTCCGTTCAGCATCACACCGCCACGCACAGCTGTCTTTCCCTGGATGGTCACGGTATCTCCTGTGCTTTCCATGGCACAGCCAAGCTTTGCAAGCTCCTCCTGCATGCAGGCAATGCGGTCGCTCTCCTTGATCCTGAGGCGTTCACAGTGTGTGAATACAGAGGTTCCTTCACACTGTGTGGCAAGGGCAAACAATACCGGTCCAAGATCCGGGCAGTCCGCAAGATCCGCAGTGAATGCCTTCAGCTTGCCCGGTAGGAACTTCCAGCCGTTGTCTTCCCATACAGAAGCACAGCCTGCCTGTTTCAGAACATCCCGGTATACCCGGTCTCCCTGATGACTGTGTTCTGCCACATTACAGACCTTCAGGGAAGTACCTGTCATGGCAGACAATACACCGAAGAAGGCTGCCTGTGATTCATCCCCGGCAATCCTTGTCTCAAACGGCCGGTATGTCTGGTTTCCGGGAATGAAGAGATCATTGCCGTTCATTTTCACAACGATGCCTGCCTTTTCCAGGGCATCCATGGTCAGTCCCACATAGGATCTTGATTCAAAGGGTTCGCTGACATGCAGGACGGAATCCTCCTGTAATAACGGCAGGGCAAACAGCAGACCGCTGATGAACTGGGAGGACACATCGCCCCTGATGCTGTATTCGCCGCCTTTCAGCAGGCCCTGCACCTTAAGAACGGAATCCATCTTTTCAAACGAAAGACCCTGTCTGTGAAACAGATCCGCATAGACATCCTGCGGCCGTTCCATGAGTCTTCCGTGTCCTGTGAACCTTGCATGTTCATGCAGTGCCGCAAACACCGGAATCAGGAAGCGCAGCGTGGATCCGGACTCATTGCAGTCAAGGACACTGCCGTCATAGATGGTTTTCCTGCTTGTGCCTTTGACATGCAGGACATTTCCGTTTCTTTCAAATGATGCCCCAAGCTGTCTGAGACAGCGGATCGTCGCTTCCGTATCCTTGTTTTCCACAAGGTCTGCAATGACGCTTTCCCCTTCTGCCAGTGCTGCACAGATGAGTGCCCTGTGGGACAGGGATTTGCTGGAAGGAATGGAGATGTCTGCGGAATGCAGGTGTGACGGTGTGATGACCGCTTTCACAGCGTTCTCCCGACTGCTTCAGCCACCTTGCGGGCAGACTGTACCAGATCAGCGAACTTCTCCGGCTTCAGTGACTGCATGCCGTCGGACAATGCCATCTCCGGGTGGTTATGGCATTCAATGATCAGACCGTCGGCACCGGCTGCGATCGCAGCCAGGGAAACTGCCTTGACCAGCTTCCAGTCGCCTGTGGCGTGGCTTGGGTCAATGACAACCGGCAGATGTGTCTTGTCCTTTAAGATCGGAACCACTGCCAGATCCATGGTGTTCCTGGTGTACTTTTCAAACGTACGGATGCCGCGTTCACAGAAGATGACATTCGGGTTGCCGCTTGCCATGATGTACTCGGCGGACATGATCCACTCTTCAATCGTCGCGCTCATGCCGCGCTTGAGCAGCACCGGCTTGTTCGTTCTTCCGACAGCCTTGAGCAGATCAAAGTTCTGCATGTTGCGGGCACCGATCTGAATGAGATCCACGTTTTCAACGAATTCATCCAGCTTGTCAACGGACATCAGCTCCGAGACCACCGGCATGCCGGTTCTCTTTCTGGCTTCCACAAGATCCATGACACCTTCCGTGCCAAGTCCCTGGAAGCTGTACGGACTGGTCCTCGGTTTATAGGCACCGCCTCTTAAGATCTCAGCGCCTGCAGACTTCACTTCCTGTGCGATCTCGCAGAGTCCTTCCTTGCTTTCCACAGCGCACGGTCCAGCCATGATGACGACCGGCTGTCCCGCGCCGATCTTTATACCGGAGACATCCACCACGGTATCCTCCGGATGGAACATACGATTAGCAAGCTTGTAGGGTGCCTGTACACGCTGGACATTCTCAACCCACTGGTTGGCCAGGATGGATCTTTCATCCAGATGTGTTGTATCACCGACCAGTCCGAACACGTTCCAGTTATCGCCATGGATCATGTTGACCTTGAGGCCCATGCCTTCGAAATGATGGATCAGTGCATCTACTTCCACCTGCGGTGCATTCTTCTTGAGTGTGATGATCATATATGATTTCCTTCCTCTTTTCTTCTTACAGAAGCTTCATGACTTCTTC
>OMUX01000301.1 GCA_900314345.1 uncultured Erysipelotrichaceae bacterium
TTACGTGGGTATCAAAAAGCCGCATTAAGTTATCACAGAAATTTGCGGAGAGCCAAAAGAAATGAACTGCTTGAGATCATGCTGCAGCAGCAGCTTGAAATAGAACGCCTGCAGAAGGAACTGGAGGAGTGCAGGAAACAGCTGGAAGACAGGACAATCCTGTACAGCCAGGCTGGAAACATTGCAAGCATTGCAGCACAGATCAACAGCCTCATGAATGCTGCCCAGCAGACAGCCATGGACTATGTCAAGGGAGTCAAGGCTTCCAAGGATGCGGGGCTTCTGTGAGCAATACCAAGTATGACTTTCCTTCTTCGAAGGACATCCGGAAGGAATTGAGAAGAGTGAACCGGAAGAAGGACTTCCGTTCCATTCTTCTCAATACCATCGGCGGTCTTGTGGTGGCAGCGGCTGCAGCAGTACTGATTGCAGTACTCCTGGTGCCGGTGCTCAGGATCTACGGCCATTCCATGGATAGTGTACTGGAAGAAGGAGATGTGGTTCTGTGTCTCAAGGAAGATCACTTTGAGACAGGAGATGTCATTGCCTTTTACTACAACAACAAGGTACTGGTAAAGCGTGTGATCGGGAAATCCGGAGACTGGGTGGACATGGATGAAGACGGCAATGTCTATGTCAATCAGCATCTTCTCTCAGAACCATACCTTTCACAGAAGGCATTTGGTGAAACCAACATCACACTGCCGTATCAGGTGCCTGATACCCAGCTGTTTGTGATGGGAGACAACAGAGCTGTATCCATAGACTCCAGGAATACGGCAGTGGGATGTGTCTCTGATGAGATGGTGGTAGGAAAGATATTCTTCAGAGTATGGCCTCTGAAGAGATTCGGGAAGATTCAGTAACAAAGATCAACGAGGGAAATAAGATGGCAGAAAGAAAGAAACACAGAAGACGTACAAGACTTCGTCCAACGCATGTCTGGACGTCTTTGGTGCGCTTTCTGACCATCCTGGTTGTATTCTGTACAACCTATGTCCTGATCATGCCGGCAGTCACTGTCGGAGACGGTGATACCGAAGAAACAGGTATTCATGTCGAAGAAAGTACGGCAGAACCGGAAAGCACAGCAGAGACAGAAACAGTATCTCTGAATACAGACAGCCCAGAGAATACAGCAGATACTGGACAGAATTCAGAAGACTCGGATTACACTGTATCTTCTGCTGATCCAGCACAATCAGAAGGAACAGAAAGCGAAGAACCTTCTGAATCACAGGTAACTGCAGACAACAATATACCTGCAGAAAATACAGCTGAAACACAGCAGGAAACGATCCTTGAAGAACAACCACAAGCATTATTACCACTGACCTTTGACGGTGACGATTACCATGTAACCCTCACCTATGATGAAACAGCAGGGATTCCAGAAAATGCATATCTTTCTGTCACAGAGATCACCACAGACAATGAACAGTATGCAGAGCTTCTTTCTTCCGCAAGGAAGGCATTGAATATTGCAGAAGATGAACCACTGCCGCAGCAGATGGCAAGATTCTTTGATATTACGATTCTTGATCCAGACAACAATGAAATCACTGTACAGTCAGGTGTTACGGTATCCATTGCCTATGACACACCGGTAGCCGTAGGTGAACCAGAAGATGCCAATGTGGTTCACTTTGACCATGAACAGGAAGAACCAACTGTCATGGATGTGAATCCGGAGAGCACAGAAGAAGGCACTGTAGATACCGTCTCCTTTGAAACAGACAGCTTCTCCATCTACGGTGTCATTTACACCGTAGACTTCAGGTATGGTGAATACCAGTACAGCATGGAAGGAGGAACCTCCATCCTGCTGTCTCAGCTGTTCACTTCACTTGGCATTACCCAGTCAGCAGCAGATGTTACAACCATAGAAGTATCAAACGATACACTGATCTCAGTACAGCAAGCAGAGAATGACTGGAGTCTTACAAGCCTCCAGCCATTCACCACACAGGAAACACTGACTGTGTACTTCAATGACGGAGGGTATCTGATCATTGATGTCAGTGATGCACAGAAGTATCCAATTCATCTCCGCATGAATGATACAGAGGCTGCCGTTCTTACAAGCGGCTATTTCGGTACAGCAGGTTCAGGTACATCGTTTGATGGCCAGAGCAAGAGCTCTAATGCGGAAACGCAAACTGCAACACTGAATAATAAAGTCGGATGGAAGCTGAAGGATAAGACTAAATATCGTTTTGTCACGTGGATTATGAACAATCAGGATGCTGTCGACGAACTTACTACAGCATATCCAACATTCAGCGGTGAAACGACGTTTGATGCTTATTTTGCGCCTGTTGATGCACAGCTGATCAGATATCAGTCTGCTGGACATGGCAGTGTTACTGCAGGTAAGTCATTCGAGTCTTATGAAGCTGGAACATGCGTAGTAACAATGTATTATGGATATTCAAGA
>OMUX01000187.1 GCA_900314345.1 uncultured Erysipelotrichaceae bacterium
TGGTGACAGCAGCAGGGCCTTGGAGACTGGAATGCCTTTATTGACAGACACATGCCAGGAGAAGATCCCTGGTCCATCGGCATCTATATGTCCGGAATCCTGCCATGCATGATTGCCGGGGTTCCTTCATCCCTTTCCATGATTCATCAGAAAGGGATCATGAAGAACCATCTGCTGCTGATCCTGATGGCTTTCGCATCGTTTCTTTGCGGTGCATCGGATGTCTTTGAGCTGTGTCTTTTGTCTGTATGCCCCGTTCTGTGGCTGCCTTACAGTCTGCTGTTTGTTCTGATGGGAATCATCACGGCATATACACCGTTCCGCTCCGCTGTTGCCTTTGCCGGCGGATTCAGTGATTTCCTTGTTTCACAGACCTATCCTGCAGCACAGGGAGCTGCCTGGCTTCCGGCTCTCTGTATGATCGCAGCTGTACTGTTTTATGGATGTGCTGCTTTGGTTCTTAAAAAGAAGAGGTGATTCCCTGTGGAATGCCTCTTTCATTTCCGAAGAGGAAGTCAGATGATATATGCAATACGGAGGATATGCTATGAGCAAAGTCATTGAATTCTCCTTGCCGATGAAAGGCTTCTCCCAGTCCCCGCGCAAGATCTGGATCTATCTTCCCGATCCTGCACTCAACGGGAAGAAATGCGATGTAATGTACATGTTCGACGGCCATAACCTGTTCTTTGATGAAGTGGCAACCTATGGCAAGTCCTGGGGCATGCGCACATACCTGGATGAAGCAAAGGCTGACCTGATTGTCGTAGGACAGGACTGCAACCATACCGGAAACAACCGCCTTGCGGAATACTGCCCGTTTCATGCCGAAGAGACATACATTGAACCATTGCCTGCCATCCGGGCAAAGGGAAGACAGACAGCGGAATGGTTCGTGCAGGTTCTGATTCCTTATGTTGAAAAGAACTACCCGGTAAAGAAAGGCCGCATGCACAGAGGCATCGGCGGCTCTTCCATGGGCGGGCTCATGGCGGAATACATGATCTCTCAGTACAACGATATCTTTGCAAAGGCTGCCTGTGTCTCACCGTCAACACACTTCAACTACAATGCACTGATGAAGCAGATTGAAGATACACAGTACAGGGATACCTGGATCTATATTGACCAGGGATCCCAGGAAGTCCATGGCAAGAGAAGATTCATCGATGAAGTTGATACGATGCTCAAGATCAGCCATGCCTGGAACATGAAGGGATGCCATACCTATCCGCACCTGACGCCAGGCGGACATCACAGTGAAGCAGACTGGGAACGGGTGGTGCCCACATTCTGTGAATACCTCTTTCCTGAAGCATTTCATGTCTGATCATTTGCCTGGAAAGCGGTAATGTCCGATGATATCATGACGCTTTTCCAGAATGTCCTGTTCCTAGGCTGTCCGGAAGGGACTGTTGTGATGGATGACATAAGGAACTCCGTTCCTGTTCCGGCGGTCTGAGACTATGCCGATGCGGCCTTCAAAGTTGACAATGTCTCCTCCCTGCCAGGCATCAAGATCCATGGAATCAATGGTCAGGGACAGGCTGTGGTTCTTGAAGAATACCTTCAGGTTCCTGACCCTGCGGAAGTCAATGTTCCTGTCCGGTGTTTCACAGGCATATTCATCCGGGTATTCCGCAATATCCTGATCCACAAGATCCTGCAGGTTACAGTCAGCCCCAGGAAGGGCAAAGCCGGCTGCATCCGTGCAGGTACCGGATCCATCATCCATGCCATCATGATCCGCATGGAAGGAAGGGATGCTTGCATCGTATTGATCTGCGGGACGTTCTGCAGAAGTGATGTTCCATATGCCTGCATCGATCAGAACAGCAGGGATCAGCAGACACAGCATCACAGCAATGATGGCTGACACATACGGATTCTTTTCATGTTCAGAAAGCTCCCGGCTTTGTCATGATCCAAGGCACTACTTCAGCATCAGGAAAGCACCAGAAGAAGGATGACGAGTGCAATGGCAATCACGATCACAAGGGCATCCTTCTTTTCTTTTGCCATGGCACTTCTGTTTCCATGGAACTGTTGGCTGTTCCTGTTGTCTGAAGCGGCAGTGTCTGCACTGTCCTGTATCATTTTCACACGCTCCTGGTTCCTGAAAGCATCGTACATATTGCCGTTCCTCTGTTTTCTTTGTACAGGATTGAGATCTGCAGGACAGGGAATCTCAGATTTTCTTCAGAAAAAACGGAGGAAACGGGAAGAAACAGACAATAAAGTATCAGGAGGTGATGAAATGTCACATATCAAGGAAATCCCGGATCAGGAAAGACCCCGGGAAAAAGGAATGAAGTACGGGGTATCCGTTCTTTCCAACCGTGAACTGCTTGCCATCCTGATCCGCAGCGGCACCAAGGAATACTCCGCCCTGGAAGTTGCGGACAAGCTGCTGCAGGCCGGCCATGGCATGCAGGGCATTGCCAGGCTGAACCAGAGGGAATTAAGCGCATTGCCTGGAATATCCAATGTCAAGGCACTGGAGCTGCAGAGTGCCCTGGAACTGAGCAGAAGAATCCTGCAGGAGGAAACAGAACAAAGAGATGTGGTACAGGATCCGGAAAGCCTGTATTCCTGGCTTCGTACATCTCTTGGACCAAAGCTGCAGGAAGAGTTCCTGGTGGTGTTCCTGGACCACCAGCATCACATCATGGGCAGTGCCGCATTGTTCAAGGGAACGGACCGTTCCTCCATGGCTTCCCCGAGGGAAGTATTCAAGGCAGCCCTGGAAGCCAATGCCAGCTATGTCATGCTGGTGCACAACCACCCAAGCGGTTCCAATGAACCAAGCGAAGCAGACATCCGCCTGACAAAGCGCATGATCCATGCCGGAAGGATCGTCGGCATCCAGGTGGCGGATCATCTGATCGTCACGCAGAGCACCTGTACTTCTTTGCGGAACCTTGGCATTGTCACAGGCATCGACGGGTGGAACTGAGTGAGAGGGAGAAAGGGTGCTGTGCTATAATCCTGGTGCAGGAGGTATTCCATGCGCAGGATCCTTTCTCTTATCCTATCCATGATCATGCTGTGCACCACACTGACCGGATGCGCCAGTGTCAAGGCACAGGCAGCCTATACCGTTTATCCCGTCGGTTATCTGACACAGCGGCTTGCCGGCGGCCTCATCAAGACCGAAAGCATCCAGGAGGACACCATTGTCCAGCGGGCACAGATCCGCTCCGACTATGAAGAAATCCTCAAGAATTCCCAGGTATTCCTTCATATCGGAAACATGGAGCCTTACTACAGCCTCTATGCCGATGCCATCACAGCGGATGTGCCGGAGAACATGGATCTTTCCAGCATGAATGCCGTCTATGACTTCCAGAGATACACCCCCGTGCTGACCGATGGTGTCATCACCTATGTGGAATCTCCGTACTACCGTTCCGATGCCTTTGATCTGGTGGATACCGACACCAAGGATCTGTATCTCTGGACGGATCCCATTGCCATGCTTTCCATGGCCAAGAACATCCGTGATTTCCTCAAGACAACCTATCCGGATGATGTGAATGCCTTTGATGCAAACTACACGGAGCTGGAGAATGACCTCATCAATCTGGATGCCCAGTATCAGGCGCTTTCAAGCTCCAATGAAGCAAACAACAAGGTGATCCGCTTTGTGACGATGACCGCATCCTTCGGAAACTGGCAGAAGACATACGGCTTTGAGGTCTATCCGGTGATCCTGAGCAAGTACGGCGTTCTGCCCAATGAACAGCAGCTTGCGGTCATTGAACAGCGCATTCAGGATGACGGTGTGAAATACATCGTCTATGAACCCAACATGACCGATGACATGAAGGCACTGTTCGACCGGGTTCAGACAGATCTGAATCTGACCCAGGTGGAACTGAGCAATCTTTCCTCGCTTACCCAGGATGACAAGGACAACGGGAAGGACTATCTCTCGCTGATGTATGAAAACCTCAATGTCCTGCAGACCATGGTGGAGGACCGGCCGGAGACCGTTGTCAGCAGCGATGAAACACCACAGGAGGAAACCGTGCAGGAAGATGGCACGGATGACAACATCCAGGCAACCATGAATCCCACAGACACCCGGCAGGAAGGCTGAACATCCTGACACAGCGCAGGATGTTTTTCGTCTCTGCATGGTAGAATATTCAGCAGAAGGAGTTTTCAATGATGAAGAAACTGCTCTTGGTGGACGGCAATTCCATGCTGTTCCGTGCATATTACGCAACTGCCTATGGCGGAGCGAGAATGACGACAAAGACCGGGCTTCCGACCAATGCGGTGTTCGGCTTTGCCAACATGATCCAGAAGGCACTGGATCTGGTGCAGCCGGATGAGGTGCTGGTGGCTTTCGATGCCGGCAGGCATACCTTCCGGCATGACCTCTATGCGGATTATAAAGGCGGAAGAAAACCCGCACCGGATGACCTTGTTCCGCAGTTCCGGATGGCAAGGGACTATCTGACAGCCTATGGCATCCGGTATGTGGAGATGCCGGATATTGAGGCAGATGACCTCATCGGCACGATGGCCAGGAAGTCCCTGGATTGTGAGACAACGATCCTGACCAGCGACCATGATCTTCTGCAGCTTTCCGATGAAACGACCACCGTCATGTTGATGAAGAAGGGGCTTACGGAAATGGATGCCATGACTCCTGCGAGAATTGAAGCAGACTATGGTATTTCACCGGTCCAGATCATCGATCTCAAGGGACTCATGGGTGATGCCAGCGACAACTATCCGGGCATCCCGGGTGTCGGTGAAAAGACAGCGGTCAAGCTGCTCAAGGAATACGGAACCGTTGAGTCTGTGCTCGAACATGACAGTGAAATCAAGGGTGCCCTTGGCAAGAAGGTACGGGAAGGACATGAAAGTGCGCTTCTTTCCAAGAAGCTGGCCACGATCCGGACGGATGTGGATGTTGATCTCAGGGCGGAAGACTGTGTGTTCACACCGGACTATGCATCCCTGGTCTCTTTCCTTGAATCCATGGACATGAAGATGCTTGCCTCAAGGTATGCAGGTCTTGTTTCAAGTGCACCTGCAGGAAAACAGGAGCCTGTCCAGGAGGCATATCACTTTGAACAGATACAGAAAGCTCCTGCCGGGCTTCTCAAGGATGGAACCGCAGTGTATCTCGCCGATGACATCGGCATGTTCCTGGAGGCAGAGCTCCATGGCATTGCCCTGTCAGACGGCACATGGTCTGTCTACATGACCATCGAGGATGTGAAGAAGGATGAGGCATTGCTTGCATGGCTTGCAGGTGATGCGGCCAAGACAGGCTATGACATCAAGCGCAGCCTTCATGTTCTGAAGACCGCAGGTCTTTCCATTCACTTCAGTGATGATGTCATGATCATGGCATCACTGTCTGATTCCACCCTGACATCCACGGAAAAGATCATGAACCATTATGCCCTGGTCAATCCCTACAAACGTGAGGATGTCTATGGAACACTGAACCGGCCGAAGATGCCGGACATTGCCATGGAATGTGAATATGGCTGTGCCTGGGCAAGGAATATCCGTCTCATGAAACAGCAGGCGGAAAAGAGCCTTCAGGAACAGGACATGATGAAGCTTTATCACGACATGGAGATGCCTTTGACATACATTCTCTTTGAAATGGAGGATGAAGGCATCCGCTGTGAAAAGACTGTGCTCAATGAGATCGCAACAGCCATGCAGGAACAGATTGATCTGGAACAGAAGGCCATCTATGAAGCAGCCGGCCATGAATTCAACATCAATTCACCAAAGCAGCTTGCCACCGTCCTCTATGATGAAATGGGCATTCTTATCGGAAAGAAGCACAGCACAAGCGCGGATATCCTGGAAGAGGCAAGGGGCATCCCGATGATCGATCATGTGCTGAACTACCGCAAGCTGCAGAAGATCAACAGCACATATGCTGAAGGCCTGCAGAAATATATCTGCAAGGACGGCAGGATCCATACCGTCTACAACCAGTGTGCCACCCAGACCGGGCGTCTTTCCTCCTCTGAGCCGAACCTCCAGAACATCTCCGTCAGGGATGAACAGGGAAAGATCATCCGGAAGGCATTCCTGCCTCAGGACGGCTGCGTGCTGATGAGCTGCGACTACCACCAGATTGAACTGCGCATGCTGGCGGCAATGGCTAAGGTGCCAGGCATGATGGATGCCTTCAACAACAACGTGGATGTCCATACCAGAACCGCCATGGATATCTTCGGCATTGAAAAGGCGGAGGATGTCACCCCGCAGGAAAGAAGAAGAGCCAAGACCGTCAATTTCGGCATAGTCTACGGCATCTCGGATTTCGGCCTTGCCCAGCAGCTTGGTGTATCCAGGAAGGAAGCTGCGGATTTCATCAGTACATACTATGAGAAGTACCCGCAGATCCGCACATACATGGACAATGTCGTGAAGGACTGTGAAAAGAACGGCTATGTCACAACCCTGTGCGGAAGACGCAGACGGATTCCCGAGATCCATGACAAGAACCATCAGGTCAAGGAGTTCGGAAAGCGCGCCGCCATGAATGCACCGATCCAGGGCAGTGCCGCAGACCTCATCAAGATCGCCATGATCCGCATTGACAAGGCACTCAAGGAACATCACTGCAGGAGCACGATGATCCTGCAGGTGCATGATGAACTGATCTTCAATGTGGTTCCGGAGGAAAAGGAACTGGTGAAGAAGATCGTTGAAGAGGGCATGTGCTCCGCCATGGAGCTTGGTGTTCCCCTGACCGTGGAAACATCGTTTGGCAAAGACTGGTATGAGGCAAAATAATGCCTGAGCTGCCGGAAGTGGAAACGGTTCTCAGAACCCTGGAACAGCAGATCAAAGGACGCGAAATCACAGGAATCACAATCCTTTATCCCAAGATGATCGAGGATGATCCTGATGAATTCACGGCGTTTCTCATGCACCAGCATTTCAACACGTTCCAGAGAAGAGGAAAGTACCTGATCTTCGGTCTGGACCATGGATATCTGGTCTCTCATCTGCGGATGGAGGGCAAGTACTACCTCATGAAACCGGAGGAACCTTTGACCAGGCACATGCATGTGGTCTTTGATCTCGATGACGGAAGACAGCTGCGATACAACGACACCCGGAAATTCGGACGCATGAAAATCTATCCGGAAGGCTATGACTTCACGCATTTCCATGACCTTGGACCGGAACCCTTTGATGATGCATTCAATGCGGATTACATGCATGCCTATAAAAAGGGAAGAAAATGCCCCGTCAAGGAACTGATGCTGGAGCAGTCCTTTGTGGCAGGAGTGGGCAATATCTATGCCGATGAGATCCTTGCCGCAAGCCATGTGAGACCCGGCAGAAGCTGTGCAAGACTCACAAGGAAGGAAGAGGAAGCCATTGTACGCAACACCAGGGAGATCCTTGCCGAAGCAATCCGCTGCGGCGGCACGACGATCCGTACCTATACCTCTTCGCTTGGCGTAACAGGAAGGTTTCAGCTGTACTGCAGCGTGCACATGCAGAAAACCTGCAGGGTGTGCGGCAGTGAAATCAAGGTGAAATGGATCGGCGGACGTTCCAGCTACTACTGTCCGCATTGTCAGAAATGAGGCAGATCATGAAGAAGATTGCAATCACCGGGACCGTAGGATCCGGAAAATCCACGGCTGCGATTCTGTTAAGAAGAAGACGCCTTCCTGTCTTTGATGCGGATCATTACGCATCCCTTGCCCTGCAGAAGTCAAACCCCTGCTTTGCAAGGATCGTCGATGCCCTTGGGGAGGAGATCCTGGATGAACAGGGGGAGATCGACCGGAAGAAGACCGCAGCCCTTGTCTTCCATAACGAGGAAAAAAGAAAGATGCTCAACGGCATTGTCCATCCGTTTGTCAAAGACGGCATGGATGCTTTCTTTGCGCATCATGAAACAGAAGCACTGGTCTTTGCCGAGATTCCGCTTCTGTTCCAGGAAGGCTGGCAGGTATACTTTGACAGTACATGCGTAGTGACATGTTCCGATGAACATGCCATTGAGCGGATGATGGAAAACAGAGGATACACCAGGGAAGAGGCAGAGGCCAGGATAGCCAGCCAGATGCCCAAGGAAACACAGATATCCCTTGCGGATCATGTGCTGTACAATGATGGCACGATCAAGGACCTGGACAGGGAATGTGCAAAGTGGATCAGGGCACTGAAGGGAGGAAGGCATGGAACTGAAGGCTAAGGATACCTACCGCATTGAAACACCGGACTTTCTTTCTGAGGATGCCATGACCTCCCTGATCTGTCTGTATGAACCGATCATCGGCAAGACCAGCACGACGCTGTATCTTCTTCTGCATGCAGAAGGAAGAAAACAGCACAATCAGGAAAGCCACGCAAGGCTCTGTTCTCTTCTGAACATCGGCATTGATGAGCTGGAGCGGGCAAGGATCCATCTGGAGGAGTACCTGCTTCTGAAATGCTACGTACAGGAAAGCGATACAAAGAACAGCTATGTGTATGTGCTGAATGCACCGCTGCCTTCCTCGGCCTTTCTTTCTTCCAATGTTTACATGTCCATCTATACCCATGCGGTGGGAAAGAAGAATGCAGAGACCACAACCGCACGGCTGACCGGCGGTGTATCCACAGCTGGTTTCAGGGAGATCACCCGCAGGGTGAACCATGCGGCAGGCAGGGAAACCTTTGACAACGATGTGGTCTATACCAAGGTCGAGCCCCGCTATGATTTTCAGAATGACGATGCGGACATCAGCTTCGACTATGAACATTTCATCGCCACAACATCCACCCTGGTGTTTCCTGTCGAGCTCAGGAGCCAGGAGAACCTGCGTCTGATCGGCAAGCTGGCTACAGTCTACGGTATTTCCGCCGACCGGATGCGCATCCTTGTCAGCCGGTGTGTATACCTTGATTCCATGACGTTTGATGAAGAAAAGCTCAAGGTGCTTGCCGCA
Source organism: uncultured Erysipelotrichaceae bacterium (assembly GCA_900314345.1). Lineage (GTDB taxonomy): Bacteria > Bacillota_I > Bacilli_A > Erysipelotrichales > Erysipelotrichaceae > Bulleidia. The sequence goes on from OMUX01000187.1 coordinate 8,946, forward strand.
AAGACACAGCCGGACATCACAACGGCCAAGGATCCGTATTCCCTGCCTCCGGCAAGCTTCCTGCAGGCAAAGCAGAAGGGAACTCCGCTGACCATGGCGGACAAGAAGATCCTGGAATACCTTTCCGTGCAGGAGCATTTCAGCAACGAAGTCATCAATGTCATGATCGAGTACATCCTGAAGACTTCGGACAACCGCCTGGTTCCGCGCTTTGTGGAAATGGTGGCCGGAGAGTGGGCAAGAAACGGCATCCGTACCAAGGAGGATGCCATGAAGTATGTCAGCCAGAACAGAAAGCCATCCTCAGGCCGCAGACAGAAAGAGGATGTGCTGCCGGCATGGTATACAAAACAACAGCAGGGTGATGACAAGCCTCTGAGCAGGGAAGAGATCGAAATGCTGCAGAAGGGCATACACGCAGCTGGAAAGAAGGATGAAGGAAATGCGTAGGCTTGATTTCAGACCGGTGGAGGAAACGGCTGAGGAAAAACAGAAGGAGCAGCAGGAGATCCAGAAGCTTTTGGCAGACCCGGCCGTCAGGAAGCTGATGCAGAAGCGTGAGATCCCTGCCCAGGTCATCGCATCAAACTTCGGTGCAGTATCCGCATGGCGCCGGGAGATCCAGCCATGCATGAACTGCAAGGGTCTTTCGGAATGCCGGCAGAAA
>OMUX01000303.1 GCA_900314345.1 uncultured Erysipelotrichaceae bacterium
CCTGATGGACACAGCGGTCGATGACCGTCTTCTCCACCGGCTGCAGACCTTCCTTACCGCCTACGATCAGTTCGCAGAGAGACAGAATGAAGTCCGCTTTGAGTGCCAGCGGATTATCCTCTTCTGAGTAATTGCTGTTGATATCCATGGGATTGATGTACTGACTGCTGGAAGGACTGATCTTGATGACCTGTCCCTTCAGACGGTTGACCAGCGGGGAATATTCTGCTTCCGGATCGCAGATGATGATGTCATCATCCGTTACCAGAAAAGCATTGGTGATCTCGCGCTTGGCGCTGAATGACTTGCCGGATCCCGGTGTGCCGAGGATCAGACCATTGGGATTCTTCAGCATCTTGCGGTCGACCATGATCAGATTGTTGGACAGGGCATTCAACCCGTAATACAGGGATTCCTTGCCATCCTGGAAGAGCTCCTGTGTGGTAAAGGGAACGAAGATCGCCGTGGAGCTGGTCGTCATGCCCCGCTCGATCTCGATCTGATTCATCGCCAGCGGAAGGGAACTCATCAATGCCTGTTCCTGCTGGAAATCCAGCCGGCGCAGATTGCAGTTGTGTTTTTGCGCAATGGACGATGCCTGGAAAATGTTATTGTCCAGCTCCTGCTTTGACATCCCGGTATTCATGATCAGAAAAGTGAGTAGGAACATGCGCTCGTTCTGGCTCTGCAGCTCCTGCAGCAAAGCCTTTGCGTCTTTGCCGTAGGTCGCAAGATCTGATGGGATGATGTCCATGTCATAGCCGGAACGCACTGCCTTCTTCTGTTCCTCGATCTTGGAACGGTCCAGTTCCGTGATCGTATGCTTGACCGTCTTGATTGCTTCATTCTGGTCCACCGAGCGGATATGCATGGATATAACCTGACTGGATTCCATGTCGAGAAGATCCTTCAGCAGCTGATCGGAAAGATCCGATGCTGTGATGGAGAGATAGGACATCGCTCCGTAGAGCGGCCCCATGCGGAATGTCCTGCCGCCCGGGAATGAGAAGGATGTCGGCGCGATGAAGTCTTTGATTGAAAGCCCGGACTCAACGAGCCATTTCCATTCGAATGCGAAGCGGTCCTTATCTCCCATATGAAACATGTCATGCATGACCTTCAGGCGTTCCTTTCCATCCAGAACGCTTGCTGTCACGCCAAGCCGGCGGAAGTTGTTGAGCAGATCTGTCTGAATATGGATCAGCCGCGGTTTTGCCTGCTTGATGGATTCTGCCTCGATACCGAAAGTCAGATACTTTGTTTTGGTCAGGCCGTTATTGCCCTGTGCCAGCTGGGTCCGCAGCATTCTGGAATACTCTTCCCGGACATCATCGAATCCGTCTTTCTTCAGAGGAATCCGGATGCTTTTCTCAAAGCTTGCCGCGTCCGTCGCCATATTCATGAAGGAAAGCTGGAAATGCACGGAGCTGTCGAAGAAATTCAGGAAGGAACACCATTCTTCAAAGATGGCGGTTTTGTCTTCCTGCTGGGCCAGCTGATAATTGATGTCCTGAAACTGTATGGTCTTTGTGTAGTAGTTCTGCCCGCACCGGCAAATGCCGTCCTGAAACATGCGGTCGATGGGGATGGTCTGCTGCGCGGTGCGCGGCACACCGTCATCTCTCCTGGCACGGGCAGTAATCTGTTCGATCTGTTTTCTCTCACTTCTGCTGAGGCTGTCCGGCAGCTTTACGGCTGCCTCTTCTCTTTTTCGCTTCTGCACGAAGAACAATCGCGTTCACCTCCTGTCCCGCCTCTGCAATGCGCTGCAGGGCTGCGTAGTAGTTATCTGTCTGATAGGGTCTGTCTTTGGGTCTGACGAACTTGGCTTCGATGAAATGCTGCAGGATGACTTCCAGCGGCATCCCGTCCCGCTCATACATAGCCAGGAAAAAGAACGGCAGCATGATGAGGATCATGCACATAGCCGCAAAGCTCATGTTTCCGGTCTTGCGAAGCAGGAAGTACGCCGGAACGCCGATCGCCGCAGCGATGGAAAAACAGATCAGCTGCCGCTTCGTCAGGTTGAAAAATATCTTGGATTTGACCTTGGTCAGGTCTCTTGGTACGGAAATATAGGCTGACAAGTTCATTCCTCCTTAATGCGCGTTGAATACCGACTTTGCCAGGCTTCCGGTCTTGAAGAGCGTGAAGCAGAGCAGGACGGTATAACCCATGACACCCCAGATGGATGCGACGATGTCGTTTGAAAATGAGATCCCCTGGATCAGCACCGCATATATGCCGACGCAGATCATGATCAGAAAGCCCTGGAATCCCAGAGCAAACAGCGACCGCAGATAGTTCTGCCCGATCTGGCTCTGTTCCCGGTTTCCGAATGTGGAGAACGGAATCGGTGCCAGGCTCGTCATGAGATAGATCTCTATCATGCGTCCGTAGATAATGATGAATATGATCAGAGACATGATCCGCATGCCGAAGTTCAGCAGGAATGTCTGCAGATAGATGCCTAGAAGCGGACCGATTTCCATGGCTTCCAGCGTGTCCTGCATGCCTTCCAGCGCGGTGCTGTCTACCGCCGTACTGCCGCTGATGATTCCTCCGGCGGATGAAATGACATGCTGCGATACATCAAAGACTGCCATCGTGATCGTGAAGCAGTTTGTGATCAGCATGACTGCAACAAACGTCTTGAAGATCCATTTGAAGAAGATCCATGTCTCGAAATTGGCCAGATTGTTGTGTTCGATGATCAGCTGAATCAGCTCGTAGCAGGCAATGAACGTCAGGATAATGCCGG
>OMUX01000161.1 GCA_900314345.1 uncultured Erysipelotrichaceae bacterium
GTGGTCTTGCCGGCACCTGTTGGTCCGACAATGGCGATCTTCTGTCCTGGTTTCACACTGAAGTTCACATCATTCATCAGCTGGTTATCCGGTGTATAGCCGAAGGTCACATGACGGAATTCCACTGTACCGTCTGCCTTTTTTACAGTCTCCTGTGCTTCATCCGGTTCTTCCTCTTCTGCATTCAGAAGGCTGACAATCCTTTCTGCAGCAGCGGCGGAAGCACCAAGGGAACCTGCCATGCCGGCAATGCTTGTAAAAGGCTGAGAGAACTGCTTTGTATACTGCAGCATGGACTGCACGGTACCGACAGTCATTTTTCCGCTCAGTACGAAGAAACATCCAAGCACGGCACTGACAACATAGCCGGCATTGTTGACAAGGGAAGTGACAGGGCTGATCGTACCGGATTCATAATCCGCTTTCTCTGCAGTTTCCCGCAGCCTTTCATTGAGCTCATTGAATCTCTTCTCAGCTCTTTCTTCACAGCTGAATGCCTCAATCACATTCTTGCCGTTATAGACTTCCTGAATGTATCCGTTCATCTCAGCCAGCAGGTTCTGCTGTTCCCCATAATGCGCTGCGCTTGACTTCATGACACCCATCGCCGCAACAAGTGACAGCGGAACCATGGCAACAGCGATCAACGCCAGCCAGAGATTCATCTTCAGCATGATCACGAGAATGCCTATGGCAGTGATCACCTGCGTGATGATCTGTGTCAGGTTCTGCGACAGCATGGTGCTGACGGTATCTACATCATTCGTCACTGTGCTGAGGATTTCTCCGTTGGTTCTTGTATCGTAGTAGTTCAGCTTCAGATGATGCATCTTCCGGTCAATGTCATCTCTGAGTTTCTGCACGACTTTTGCAGTGATTCTTGTCATGCCGAAATTCTGCAGCAGGGCAAACAGCTGACCGATCACATACAGTGCAATCAGCAGGATGATCAGCAGCCCGATCATCTCCCAGTTGAATGTTCCGGTCCTTGCACCGTCAAACAGCTGGGTTGTGATCATACCCATCACTGCCGGTGCAAGCACGGTGAAAACGGTGCTGAATTTTGCCGCAAGCAATGTGAAGAAGAGAAGAATGCGGTATCCGTTCAGGTATTCCGCAAGCTGTCTGATTCCGTTGTTCTTCATGCCCGTGCACCTTCTTCCTTCATCATTCTGCTGACTGCATCTTCGCCAAGCTGCAGAACCGCCATCTCCTTGTAGGCAGGGCACGTCCTGAGAAGCTCTGCATGAGTTCCCTTGCCGATGACCTCACCCTTTTCAATGACCAGAATCTGATCAGCATTCAATATCGTGCTGATTCTCTGTGCGACCATGATGATGGCGGCATCCCCTGCAGTTTTCTTCAGGTTCTCCCGCAGCTGTTTATCCGTTTTCATATCAAGTGCGGAGAAGGAATCATCAAACAGATATATCTCCGGTTTCTTCATGATGGCTCTTGCAATGGCAAGACGCTGCCGCTGACCGCCTGAGAGGTTCGTTCCGCCCTGGGCGATCCTTTCATGATAGCCGTCCTTCTTCTTCACAATGAATTCTTCTGCACAGGCAGTCTTTGCCGCTAGTTTCCAGTCTTCCTTACTTCCTTGTTCATTTCCGAAGTTGAGGTTGGAGGCAATGTCGCCTGTGAAGAGAACATTCTTCTGCGGAACATAGCCGATCCTTTTCCTGAGATCCTGCAGTCTGTACTTTCTTACATCCAGACCATCCACCAGAACATGGCCGGTCGTGACATCGTACATTCTGGGGATCAGCTTGATCACACTGCTTTTACCACATCCCGTCCTGCCGATGATGGCAGTGGTTTCACCAGGTCCTGTACGGAAGGAGACATCCTTCAGAACCGGTTCTTCCGCACCTGGATACGTGAATGTGACATTCTGGAATTCGACTGTGCCTTTCTCTGTAACAGCAGGTTCTTCCTCTTCCGTTTCCTTCATGGAATTTTCTGCTTCCAGAACTTCACTGATCCTGCCGGCACAGGCAAAGGCATTGGGGAACATCATGACAACTGCTGACAGAAGGATCACGGACATCAGGATCATGGAGATGTACTGGCTGTTTGCCACAAGGGCTCCGACTTCCATCTCACCATTTGCAACATAGTATGAGCCCAATGCCATGACTGCAGCTGTTGTCACACCGAAGATCACCTGAATCACCGGAATAAGAAGCCCGGTCAGTCTGCCGGACTTCATCATGATCTTTGTATAGTCATTGTCAGCATCCCGGAACCTCTTCATCTCTGTATCCTGACGGTTGAAGGCACGGATGACTCTGACCCCTTCCAGTGTTTCCAGGAACAGATTGTTCAGATGATCGATCTTTTTCCGCATGGATACGGAATAACGGGATGCGGCAAGAAGGATGGCTGCCGTTGCAATCAGCAAAGCAGGAATTGCAATGTTCAGAACAGAGCTTACCTTTCCGCCGGTAGCCGCAGACAACACCATGCCGGCAACTGCCATCAATGGTGCCATGATGCCCATTCTCAGAAGCAGCATGAGAAACATCTGCACATTCGTCACATCGGATGTGCTTCTTGTAACAAGGGATGCTGTTCCGAAATGATCAATGTCCGCTGCCGAAAGATCCTGCACCTTGCAGAAGATCTCTTTTCTCAGATCTGCCGCAAACCCAGCGGAAATCGAAGCGGAAAGCTTTGTCGTGACGATGCTTGCAATGCATGTGATCACAGCCATGACCGCCATGATGACGGCAATGCGGATGATATAGCTTCTGCTTCCTGCAGCGATGCCATGATCAATCATGTCCGCCAGCAATGTCGGCAGCATCATTTCTGTCACACTTGCCACAAGCATCAGGAAAAGAAGCCAGATGACATGTTTCCGGTTGATATGAACCCTGGACAATATATTCTTCATATCCTGTATTCCTCCTGTTCCTTTTCTTTACAGCTGATACTCCGGTATCCTATTGTCAGACACCATGCAAGTCAA
>OMUX01000306.1 GCA_900314345.1 uncultured Erysipelotrichaceae bacterium
TCCACGAAGAAGGGTGAGGAAGCCAATGGCTTCATGGTTGTGCCCATGGTCTCTATGCCAAGGAAGAGAAGTCCGAAGGCCAGGATCGTATCACCGATGTACTTGGTCTTTTCCTTCTTTGATATAAAGGAAATCATGAAGCCGATGAAGATGAACAGGTAGATGTAGTCGCTGATCTTGAAGGCAATTAACTGTGCCGTCATCGTGGTACCGATGTTGGCACCGAAGATGATGGAGATTGCCTGTGGCAGTGTCATGAGGCCGGCGGAGACAAAGCCGATGGCCATGACGGTGGTAGCGGAAGAGGACTGCAGCACGGCTGTGACCAGGGCACCGGACAGGACACCCAGGAACGGGTTTCTGGTGAGTGCGCCAAGCACGGCCTTCATCTTTTCTCCGGCTGCCTTCTGCAGGCTGTCGGACATCATGTTCATGCCGTACAGGAATACGGCAAGTCCTCCGAAGAGTCCGAACAATGTTTTCACGGTTTCGTTCATATGTTTGTTTCTTTCCTTCCCTCAGTTCATGGAATTCAGGTCCTGCCAGTTCACGGCACTACCTGTATAGACAGCCTTAAGCTGTTCTGCACTGATTTCTGTCAGAGGATTGTCCTTTTGGACAATGACGGCGATGCGGTCTCTTGCGATGGCGGTGAATGTGAGCAGCTGTTTCTCGTAGCTCTTCGGCACACGGCTGGACATGCCCAGATCATAGGTTCCTTCCAGTGCACCGTTGATACCGTCCGTGCTGTCGGTGGTTGTGACGGTGATATCGGCGTTCGGATTGAACTTTTCGTAGGCATCTGCAAGTTCCTGGATCAATGGTGCTGTGGAACTGGAACCGCCGATCTTGATGGAGCCCTTTGGCTTCAGGGAGAGGAACGTGCTTGCAGAACCGACGGTTTCATAGCTTTCGGAGACGATATCCTGTCCCTTGCCGGTGCAGTAAGTCAGGAACTCCTGTTCCAGATCATTCAGCTCACCTTTGTACACGATGTACAGGGAACGGGTCAGCGGGTACGTCTTGTCATCCACGCTCTTTCCGTCCACGTTCAGGATCTTCACGGTGTCATCCACAGCCTGTCTTGAGAGATAGCCGATGGCTTTCGGGTCATTCATGACCGCATCGAGCACTTCGTCTGTTTCGTTGACGACAGTGAGCGACTCACTTTCCGCAGTGATGCCGATGAGATCATCGAAGGAAGCACGGGTGCCGGAGTCGGCTTCACGGGTTACCGCATGGATTTCCCCCCAGGGCATCCAGTCCCTGCACTGCCGCTGTTCCTGTGGAGGCACTGCATCCCCACAGGGCCGTTACGGCAAGGATGGATATCAGTTTTCGTATATTCATATGATTTCCAGAAGTCAAAACACCTTTCCATGAAAAACGTACTGCAGGAACGTAAAAACCATGGTTCTGAAAATGTTAGACTTGTGTAAAACCGGTGGAATCTTTAGTGATTCTTATCCTGTCAGGGCAGATGGCATACCGTATACTGTTCCATGGATATGAAGGAAAAGAATATGAGTGAAAAAGCATTGATACTGATCGCCGAGGATGATCCGGATATTGTGGCCCTTCTGAAGCTGTATCTGGAGAAGGAAGGATACGGGGTGCTGTCTGCGGCGGATGGCAGAGAGGCGCTGGATCTTGTGAATGAAAACAATGTGGATCTGGGCATCTTTGACATCATGATGCCCAATATGGACGGCTTTGAGCTGATTCACAAGGTCAGGGAAAGCCATGGCTTCCCGATCCTTGTTCTTTCTGCAAGAGGCCAGGATGAAGACAAGATCAAGGGACTGAATCTGGGTGCGGATGACTATCTTTCCAAACCGTTCAATCCGCTGGAGGTTGTGGCCAGGGTGAAGGCGATGCTGAGAAGATATCATCAGCTGAATCCACAGAAGGATGAAGCGGAAGAGGAAGTCTACAGGACAGGTGATCTGGAACTGAACATGACAACCATGACTCTGACGAAGAAAGGGCAGGAGATTGCCCTGACCCCGATGGAGATGAAGATCCTTGCCTTGTTGATGAAGACACCCGGCCATGTATATACCAAGATCCAGATCTTCGAGCAGATCAACGGAACATATCTGGACGGGGATGACAGGACATTGATGGTGCATATCTCCAACCTGCGTGACAAGATCGAGGATGACAGCCGGAATCCTGTGTATCTCAAGACCATCCGGGGACTTGGATACAAGGTTGAGAAGCTATGAGGAAGAAGGAAAGGAAACAGGGCAGCCTGTATGTATACAGCATATGGGCAATGATCCTGCTGGTCGTGTGTGTGCTGATCGCTGCCTTTGTCACGGTCAGGATTGCGGATCATAAGCTCAGTGAAATCTCCCTGGATCCGGATACAGCCGGACTCACTGCAAAACTCAACGGGACAGCCGGGGAAACGGAATGGAAGAACATCAAGGCTTCCAGGTATCTTGGCATTGACGGTTATTTTGAACTGCTGGATCAGGAAAGGAACGTGATCTACAGGAGCGATGGCGGTATGTCGTCTTCTGCATATACCGGCAATGTCCTGAACTTCATTCCGGGCAGCGACGGAATATACTATTTCATGATCAATAAATTCACCAATCCGGACGGTACAGAAAGCTATCAGCTTTTCTATGACAGTGATGTTTCAAGTGAAGGCATTGTCACCACGGAGATGGTGATTGAAGCACAGGACGGGCAGGTGATCTTTGCCAATACGGACGGCAGCCGTCTGGTGCTTTCCGCAGATGAACTGGAGACAGTAGCCAGTGAGTTCAGCAATGGCCTGTATCTGCAGAAGGATACGATCACAACAAAGGACGGTACAGAACTGACAGCTGTGTATCACTGTTCCATGATGCCGGTGAAGGACTATGACAAAGCCGTCAACCGGATATACATTACATCTTCATCTGCGTTCCTTTGTGTTGTGATTCTTCTGGTCGTATTGATCACCATGTATCAGAGAAGCCTGATCTCAAGACCTCTGGTACTGCTGGATTCTGCCATGAAGGACTTTGCGGCAGGCGAGCATGGAAATACGGTGAAGTATGAAGGAACGCGTGAATTCCAGCATGTGATTGATACCTACAATGACATGTCCGTGCAGTTAAAGGAAAGTGAAGACAGGCGTCATCACATGGAGGAAGAGCGGCAGACCATGATTGCGGATATCAGTCATGATCTGCGTACACCGGTGACGGTGATTTCGGGATATGCAGAGGCATTGAATGAAGGTATGGTGCCGCAGGAAGAGGTGCCGCATTATCTGCAGGCAATCCGGCAGAAGGCTGCGAATCTTTCGGATCTCATCAACAGTTTCTATGAATACAGCAGGCTGGAACACCCGCAGTTCCATCTGGAAAGGAAACATGCAGATCTGTGTGAGTATTTCCGTGCCTATCTTGCAGGAAAGTATGAAGAACTGGAAATGCAGGGATATCATCTGGAGACAGAACTTCCGGATGAAGTCATCATGGCTTCCTTTGATCCGGTGCATCTGAGGCGAGTCTTTGAGAACCTGATTACCAATTCCATCCGTCATAACATGGAAGGCATTACGATCTTTGCGTCTATGGAACGGAAGGATGATCATGTGAAGATTCTCATCGGAGACAACGGACAGGGAATCCTTGAGGAAACAAGAGTGCGTGTGTTTGAACCTTTTGAAGTGGGCAATGAGGCAAGAACCAGCGGCAGGGGGACCGGCTTAGGCCTTGCCATTGCAAAAAAGGTCGTGACTGCCCATGGCGGTACAATCCGGATCGCGGATGATCCGTATCATCGCTGGTCCGTGCTGTTTGAGATCATCCTGCCGCTGGAAGAGCAGGCTGAGTCTGCAAAGTAATTACGGTATGAAGGACAGGCCGGGGACCAGGAATTCCTGGCCTTTTTGGAATGCAGGAATGAAAAAATGAAAAGCTCATTTTCTGCTATGGCAATTTTGTACACAATCTACCCGAAAAAGTTCTTGACGGGAAAGTCCTGTTGAAGAATACTATTCACTATCCACGGCAGTAATGCGCTATGAGAGCGTGTCCTGTCATGAAAAAGTGCCATCATTGATCATTGTTTTCATGTGCCGTGGTGCCAGGCGTGTTTCATCATCCTGGAAGTACATGCCGGGATCCCGAACCCCTCGTATCCCGGCGCCGCCGCGTGAGCATCCACTGGATGCCCATGCGGTTTTTGTTTCTTTGCGGAGACAGGTTTTATATGGAATGAATCTGTGTGTATGCCGGGCTGTGCGAGTATACTGACAGTAGAAACAAGGTCGTTCTGAAAAGGATAAATGAGGGTGCGGATATGAAGGAAATGAAGAGAGTTCCGGTAATTCTTGATACGGATCCTGGTGTGGATGATTTCTTTGCCATTGTTCTGATGGGTGCTTTTGATGACATCATTGATTTCAGGGGCATTACCGCCATGGGCGGCAACAACAAAACGGCTGTGACAAGCCGGAATGCCCTGGATATCCTGCATCTCATCCACCGGGATGATGTGCCGGTGTACTATGGGGCAGACAGTTTTCTGAAGGAACCGTTCGGTGCGCCTGTTGCGGATCATCATGGACACAACGGCATCGGTGATATCACAATTCCTCATACTGACAGAACAGTGGAAGAAATCAAGGCATGGGATGCCATTGCCAGGGAAGCAGAACGCTGTGACGGGAATCTTGTGCTTGTGACCATTGCACCATTGACCAATATTGCACTGACACTGCAGAAATATCCTGGCGTTAAGGAAAAGATTTCAAAGATCGTCATGATGGGCGGCAGCACAGGCAAAGGAAATATCACGCCTTATGCGGAAGCCAATATCGGACATGATCCATATGCCGCTGACGTTGTGTTTGCAAGCGGGATTCCGGTTGATATGGTTGGCCTGAACGCAACCATACAGGCACCGGTTCACAGATCATTGTTTGACCCGCTTTCGGAACATACGGAAAAGGCAGTCCGGGAAGCCTTGCAGGGACTCATTGATTTCCGCAAGGGAGAGCCGATGCATGATGCTCTTGCCGTATCCACATTGATCGATGATTCCATCATCACCTGGAAGAACTTTGAAGGCAATGTGGAAACACAGGATGCTGAAAAACGCGGGAAGGTGTGGCTTCAGGAAACAGAAGAATACAAAGGACTTCGCTGTGCAATGTCAGTGAACCTTGAGAAATATCATGCAGTGATAGCGGAGATGCTGAAGCGGTATCCGGAGGGAAAAGCATATGAGTGAACAAAGTGATCATGAACTGCTTGTTCAGCTGGTGCTGGAAAGAAAGAAGACCAGAAGGACTGTACGTTTCATTCTGATCGGTGTGATAGTCATTGCGGCAGTGCTGTTTGCCTCAGCAGTGATCATCGTGCCCAAGGCGGCGTCTCTTCTGATCTCCACGGAAGATACGGTGAAGAATATCAATGCACTGGTGAATGAGGCGGAGCCTGCCGTCAATGGCATCAGCAGGATTGACTATGACAGCCTGAACCGTTCCGTAACGGAGCTGGAAGGATCCGTCACCGCGCTGAACAATGCTCTGAAGATCTTCAGATAATTCAGTTTTGGCAGGTTGCAGCGCATTCTGCTGGGGTATAATACCTGCATGCGGCTATGGCGGAACTGGCAGACGCGATGGATTTAGGATCCATTGGGAAACCGTGCAGGTTCAAGTCCTGTTAGCCGCACCACTTGTCTCGCAGAGATGCGGGACATTTTTATTGGACGATAATTGACAAAAGTATATTGTTTGTCAGAATCAAAAAGCAGAACATTGCACAGTATCAGACATTTCAGCATTCTGTGTCTGAATCAAAGGAAAAGAAGATATGAACGAGAATGATCTGCGTGTCCGGAAAACAAGAAAGGCCATTGATGAAGCGTTCATGGAACTGCTGCAGAAGAAGCCGCTGGATAAGATCACTGTGCGTGAGCTGTGTGAAGAGGCCATGGCCAGCAAAGGTAGATTCTATCTGCACTACAAGGAGATTTATGACCTGTATGACCGGAAGGTGGAAAAGGTATACCGTGACTCTTTGCCAGGCATTGACGACACAGGGCTGTTCTTCACAGATCCAAGAAAATTCGTACGTGAATTTGAAGCTGCCAGAAAGAAATACCTGGATGAATTCAGGACTCTTCTGAAAGCCGGTGACAAAAGGATCATGCAGAATCCCCGATTGGAGTATTCCTGGAGTATCTGTATGAATCCTGTGATATTGACGGTACGTATGAAACAAGGCTGAAGATCATGGCGGTTGTCATTGCTCTGCTTGGACCGTTGAGAAAAGACAATAATGATCCGGCAAGAAGGCAGGCGCCGAAAATACATTTGTGGAAATGGTGCAGAAGCTGTTCTGAACACAGGCAATTCATGAAACCTTAAGATTCACGGCAGGCACAAGGACGGAAAATGATTTCACCCGATGCGGAATGCATTGTATGGAGGCTGTATGAAAAAGAAGAACAACAGAAGAAAATGGATCATCATCGCTGTGATCGCAGCTGTGGCAATACTTGCGCTGCGCAGCTGCGGAGACAGCGGCACTGCATATACAGAAGTACAGGCACAGAGAAGGGATATCAGTGCATACAACAGCTTCACGGGAAATGTGGAAGCTTCTTCTGATACCTCTGTATACCCGAAGGTATCAAGCACTGTGGAATCCGTGATGGTCAGGGAAGGTGATACGGTCACGGCAGGGCAGGTATTGTTTACACTGGATTCCTCTGAAGCGGAATACAACGTCAGTCTGCAGTCTGCCCAGGTATCCCAGACAGATGCCCAGGCATCCGGAAACGTAAAGGATGCCCAGACACAGTATGACAACTACAAGAGCTCTCTGGACCAGGGACTGAATCAGTCTCTGATGAATGCACAGTCTGCCAAGGACAGTGCATGGAATGCATGGCAGGATGCCAAGAAGGCACTGGATGATGCAAAGAGCGGAAACAGCAGTGCGAAGGATTCAGCACAGACAGCGCTGAATAATGCACAGGCGGCTTATAGTCAGGCGGAAGCAGCTTATACCGCTGTAAAGAATGAAGCAGATATCCTGAAGAATACATATGATGCGGCATTGGCGGAAGATGAAGCTGCTAAAGCTGCCAAGGAAGCGCAGGACGCTGTATGCGAAGCAGCACAGTCTGCGTATGACAACGCTGCAGAAGACCAGAAAGCTGCACTGGAAGAAACTCTGAATACGGAAAAGCAGAATAAGTCCAATGCGGATCTGCGCTTTGTGAATGCAGAAAATGCCCTGGCACAGGCGAAGGAAGCGTATGAAAAGAAGATCAATGAAGATGATGCACAGTCTCCGAGCTATTCGTCAGTCTATGAAGCATATGTGAATGCACAGACAGCGCTTCAGAATGCACAGGCTGCTTATAACGCAGCGGGGAATGCGGATATCTCATCCCTGGAAAGCAGACTCAAGAGTGCAGAGGATGCCTGGAACAATGCCAATGCAGGCTATGAGGCTGTGAAGAAGCAGGTGGATGAACAGCTGGCAAGTCTTGCCACAAGCGTTGACAGGGCAAAGACCAGTGCCAATACCACAGCTTCTCATTTACAGCTGGATCATCTGAAGGAGAGCCTGGATGACTATACAGTGACAGCACCGACAAGCGGTGTTGTGTCAAAGCTCAATGTGAATGCAGGAGATCTTGTGTCTTCAGCCCAGGCATCTGCGGTGATCTCTGATACTGGATCCATGAAGGCACAGATCAAGATTGATGAATATTCCATCACCAGGGTGAATGCAGGCAATGCAGTTACTGTGTATGTCAATGCGACAGGGGATACGTTTGAGGGAACGATAGACTCCGTGGCGGAAAGTGCAACGGTCAGCCAGGGTGTTTCCTATTACCTTGCGGATGTAAAGTTTCCTGCGGATGACAGGCTGAGACAGGGCATGTCTGTGGAAGTAAGACTGACAACCGTGGATGAGAAGAATGTCGTTGCATTGCCTTCTGAAGCTGTTTCCTATCATGATGACAATACGGCTTATGTCATGGTGAAAAACGGCAATGACTATGAAGAAAAAGCTGTAACCATCGGTGCTTCAGACGGAACCTATGTGGAGATCACGGATGGTCTGGAAGAAGGAGAGAGCGTGTACTACACGCCGTCGCCCATGACCATGATGGAAGCCAGACAGCAGAAGATGAATGAAGGAGACGAGAGAAATGTCTCAGTTGAACCGGCAGAGTGATCTGATCCTGGACATGCATGGAATTGAGAAGGACTATGTCATGGGTGAAGAGATTTCCCATGTGCTGAAGGGCATTGACCTGCAGGTGCACAAGGGTGAGTTCCTTGCGGTGCTTGGACCTTCGGGTTCCGGAAAGTCCACGCTGATGAACATCATCGGCTGTCTGGATACTCCTACCAGGGGAGAATACATTCTGGATGGAAGAAGGATTGCCGACATGAATGAAACGGAACTGGCAAGGATCCGTTCGGCAGAGATCGGCTTTGTCTTTCAGTCCTTCTATCTGCTGCAGAGGGAAACCGCACTGCAGAATGTGGAGCTGCCTTTGATCTATGCAGGAAAGAGCGACAAGGAATGCAGATCCATTGCGGAGGAGATGCTGAAGCGGGTTGGCCTGGAAGACAAGATGGACCATTATCCAAACCAGCTTTCCGGCGGTCAGCAGCAGCGTGTTGCCCTGGCCCGTGCCATTGCCAACAATCCTTCCATTCTTCTGGCCGATGAACCAACCGGTGCCCTGGACCAGAAGACAGGAGAACAGGTCATGGGAATCTTCCATGATCTGAATGAAGAAGGAAGAACGATCATCATGATCACCCATGACCGCAAGATTGCAGGGCATGCAAAGCGGATTGTCAGGATCCTTGACGGTGAGATCTCGGAAGGAGATATCGAAGATGCTTAAGCACAGTCAGTTCCGCTTCGGCCAGAACGTGCGCATGTCCTTCCAGAACATCACGGCCAACAAGATGAGAAGCTTCCTGACAATGCTGGGTATCATCATCGGTGTGGCGGCGGTGATCTCGCTTGTGACGATTGTATCGGGTGTGCAGAACTATATCATGTCCAGCTTCTCTTCCATGGGTGCCGGTTCCATTACGGTGTCCGTCATGGGAACGCCGCTGAAGACCGGACTGAGTGAAAGTGATCTGGAAGCGATCAGGACAACGGAGAACGTCAGAAGCATTTCTCCTTCCGTTTCCCTCAATGTGGATGTGGTGGAAAACGGCACGATCTTTGAAGATGCCACGGTTGCCGGAACAAATGATCAGTACTTCAGACATGGCCAGACCATGGTATCCGGAAGGCCGTTATTGTATTCAGACATGGACGGCAATGTGAATGTGTGTGTTCTGGACCAGACTGCCGCAAAGCAGTTCTTTCCGGGGAAGAACCCGCTTGGTGAATCCATCATTGTCGGCGGTGTATCCTACATGCCGGTAGGCATTGTGGAGGTGGACAGCACCTATGCCTTCGGGGACAATGACGGCACGGTTTATATTCCTTACCGCAATGCCATGCGCATGAACAACACAGGCACGGTGAACAGCCTGACAGTATATGTGGATGATACAGACCGCATGACGGAAACGGAAAGCAGGATCAAGGCGGTTCTTGATTCCTCATTCAACAATGCGGACAATGCCTACAGTATGATGAACATGGAATCCTTGCTTTCCATGATGGACTCTACGATGAACATGCTTTCCATGATGCTGGGAGGCATTGCGGGCATTGCGCTTCTTGTCGGCGGCATCGGCATCATGAACATGATGCTTACCAATGTATCCGAACGCACCAAGGAGATCGGACTGCGAAAGGCGCTTGGCGCAGAACCGATGGTCATTCAGATCCAGTTCCTCATGGAATCCGTCATCCTTTCCATTACCGGCGGTGTCATCGGCATTATTGCCGGTGAGCTGATTGCCTATGTGGCTGCGGTGCTCATGGACTTCACATATTATCTGGATATCAATGCCATTCTTCTGGGATTCGGATTCTCGCTTGCCGTAGGTGTGATCTTCGGCTGGATGCCGGCAAGAAGGGCAAGCCAGCTGAATCCGATTGATGCACTGAGAACGGAGTGAATGTCTCATCATGCCTAAGACCTGGAAGAGACTTCAGGCAGGAAATGTCAACATTGCAATTCATTCGGAATCGTTTATATTGATATATGCAATAAACGAAAGGATCCATCAGGATACAGAAAAGGGAGTGTTAGAGGCACTCCCTTTTCTGTGGTACTCGTGCTGATCAGCCTTGTCTTTCTTGTGCCTGTCCAGCCGGACGGAGGTTCAGACCGACTGCTGCAGTACAGCGGGAGGGTGATACTGATACAACAAGAAAGGAACCGCAGGTGCGGTTCCTCATGTTCGTCCTAGTGGACAGTTGAGCACAGAAAATATGTAAGCCTGTAGAAAGAGTAA
>OMUX01000309.1 GCA_900314345.1 uncultured Erysipelotrichaceae bacterium
AGACTGTAAGGCAATATGAAACCGCAGACCTGTAGATCTCAATGGTTCTCTTCAGGGCATCAGAACATCCCTTGACGGTTACACCATAGCTTCTTCTTTCAGTAACAGTTCCCTTCTTAAGCTTCATATAAATTGAATAAGTGATACTTTACTGCAATAATATTGTAACATATGTTGCGTATACATTACAATCAGTATAATCAAGCAAAAGAAGATTTGAATAGGTATCGCAAAAAATATCAGAAATTTTTCCTGCGTACCCTGAAGGGCTAAATTGCCCGGCTTACCCTGTCCTAAAAAGAGGACGGGGACTGAGCCGGGTTGACAACGTTCAATTACAAGGTTCAATGAGCAGGTGAAGAATAATCTTGCGAAGTTTGATCCGGATTTTATGTTCCAGCTTACCAAAGAAGAATTTCAAATCTTGATGTCGAAAAAATCGACATCAAGTTGGGGCGGCAGAAGAAAGCTTCCAAGAGCTTTCACCGAGCAGGGAATTTATATGCTGATGACAGTTCTTAAAGGGGATCTGGCTATCGCGCAGAGCAAAGCCTTGATTCGTACCTTTCGCTCCATGAAGGATTACATTATTGAAAATCAGGATCTGCTTGGCCAGCGGCAATATCTTCAACTCTCGATGATCTCAACGCAGAATACAAAGGATATTCTGGATCTTCGCAGAGATCTCGACAAAGTCGAGAATCAGATGGCAGATGTTGTCAGTTCCCTTGGTGAAGTGGTCACGCACTCAGAACTGGCAGAATTCATGGTTGATTTTGGCAACCCGAAGATACGCACAGGGTATCTCATACTGAACGGAGAACCTGTTGAGGCGGACCTGGCCTATGCAGAAATCTATGGCTCTGCACATCATAGTGTTTACGTGATTGACAACTACATTGGTCTAAAAACTCTGGTACTGATGAAGAACGTACCGGAAGGCATACCGATCACTTTGTTCAGTGATAATACCGGTAACAGGCTGCGTCGAACAGAGTACGAGGATTTTCTGAAGGAATATCCGAATGTCAAGGTGAATCTGAAACAAACGAATGGCAGATTTCACGATCGATATATCATAATAGACTATGGTAAAGACAGTGAGAAAATCTTTCACTGTGGTGCCTCTTCCAAGGATGCCGGCAAGAAAGTGACCACAATTACAGAAGTGCCGGAGAAAGGCATTTACCAGGGACTGATTGAAGAGATACTCCAGGAACCTGTGTTGGAACTGACGTAGATAAAAGAAGAAATTGTAACAAGCAAGAAGCAATTCATGAAATCACATTTTGTAACTTTACAAAAAAAGGTGAAATTCAGATTATGTAATGAAAGTGATGAACAAAAAAGTGATAACTGATCATCCCATTCTTATTCTATTCGTCTGCCACGGCAATATCTGCCGCAGCCCGATGGCCGAATTCTATATGAAGGATCTTGTGAAGAGAAAAGGAACACAGGACTGTTTTCAGATTGCCAGTGCTGCCACAACAGATGAAGAGATATGGAATGACTATGGCAGTCCGGTATATCCTCCGGCAAGGAAGGTATTGCTTGCCCATGGCATTGATCCGGAAGGAAAGCATGCATGCCTCATGTCATACAGGGATTATGACCGGTATGACTGGCTGATCGGCATGGATGAAGAGAACCTGTATGACATGCGAAGGATCTGCCATGGGGATTCAGACGATAAGATCGGATTGCTGATGGATCATTGTGAATGCCCCAGGGATGTTGCGGACCCATGGTATACAAGGGACTTCAATGCCTGCTGGAAGGATATCGTGGAAGGCTGTGATGCATGGTATGACTGGCTGATGGAGAAGAAAATATGAGCTATACGGATGATAATGCAAAGGTGATCGACCGCTGGGTGGAGCAAGGCTGGCAGTGGGGAACACCCATCAGTCATGACGAATATGTCAGAGCCTGCAATGGCGACTGGAATGTGGTGCTGACGCCGCTCAAGCCGGTTCCGAAGGAATGGTTCGGGGATCTGAAAGGAAAGCGTGTATTAGGCCTTGCCAGCGGCGGCGGTCAGCAGATGCCGGTGTTTGCGGCACTTGGGGCAGAGTGCTGGGTGTTGGATTATTCACAGAAACAGCTCGACTCTGAACTGCTTGTGTCGAAGCGGGAAGGCTATGAGATCCACACACTGAAATACGACATGACAAAGCCGCTGCCGTATGAATCTGATTTCTTTGACCTGATCTTCCATCCGGTATCCAACTGCTACATCGAGGAAGTATATCCGGTGTGGAAGGAATGCTTCAGGATCCTGAAACATGGCGGAAGGCTGCTGGCTGGCCTGGACAACGGTTTCAACTTCCTTGTGACAGATGAAGATGAAAGTCATATCACACAGTATCTGCCTTTCGATCCGCTGAAGAATGAAGAACAGAGAAAGCTGAGTGAATCCGGGGACTATGGCTGGCAGTTCAGCCACACCATTGAAGAACAGATCGGCGGACAGCTGAAGGCTGGATTCCGTCTTTTGGATGTGTATGAGGATACCAACGGGTCAGGGTATCTTCATGATCATGGGGTGCCGTCATTCTGGGCAACATTGTCTGTGAAGGACTGAAACAACTTTCAGAAATATAATTGATTGACATTTTTCATGATTCTATTATTCATCTTTATATCAAAGACATGATGCGGAAGGGGTTTTGCATCATATCTCTGCAAACTGACTTAAGGGGAGGATAAACATCTATGTCAGAAAAAAGGATAACGGTTTTTCCACCAAGGCAATTGTTGCCACAGGACTTGGAGCTGCGCTGTTCCTGGTTCTCTTCTATTTCGTGAAGATTCCTTCACCGATTCCGGAGACAAACTTCCAGATCGCCTATGGCGTCTCGGCATTCTTCGGCGCTCTGTTCGGACCGCTGGTCGGATTCCTGGTTGCCTTTGTGGGTCATGCTCTGAATGACTTCATCGGCTATGGCAGCCCATGGTGGTCCTGGGTCATCGCTTCCGGTGTTTCCGGACTTGTTGCAGGTCTTTGCCGCAAGAAGGTCGCTCCGGCTGTTGAGGAAGGAAGATTCGGCAAGGCTGAGGCTGTTACATTCTCCATCTATGCTGTAGTCGGATGTGCTGTTGCCTTCATTCTGATCGCTCCGCTCGGTGATATCGTCATCTATGCTGAACCAGCCAACAAGGTATTTGCACAGGGCGCTATGTCCTTTGTCATCGACGCGGTTACTTCCGTTGTCGTTGGTCTGATCCTGCTCAAGGCATATGCAGGAACCAAGACTTCCAAGGGATCTCTTTCCAAGGAAGACTGAATCACTTTACAATGAACAGGCAAGGGGCTTGTGTTGAGCTCCTGCCTGTTTTTGCTTTTGGCCATGTATGCGAAATGGTGAATTAGGCATAAACGATCCACCAGCCACT
>OMUX01000315.1 GCA_900314345.1 uncultured Erysipelotrichaceae bacterium
ATATTGAGCCCACGAAGGTGGAGCCCAAGGATGAAGACAGCCTTGAGGATGAGGAGCCGGATGATCCGGACATGCTCAAGGAGCGTCCTCCGATCGTTACGGTCATGGGTCATGTCGACCATGGCAAGACCACACTGCTTGACAGCATCCGCAAGACGAAGGTGGCAAGCGGTGAGGCCGGCGGCATCACACAGGCCATCGGTGCCTATCAGGTATCGGTCGGCGGCAGGAAGGTTACCTTCCTGGATACGCCTGGCCATGAGGCATTCACTGCCATGCGTGCCCGCGGTGCCAAGGTGACGGATATTGCGGTCATCGTGGTTGCGGCGGATGACGGTGTCATGCCGCAGACAAGAGAGGCAATCGACCATGCAAGGGCAGCTGATGTCCCGATGATCATTGCCGTCAACAAGATCGATAAGCCGGATGCCAATCCGGAGCGTGTGAAGAAGGAACTTGCCGACCTGGACATCATGCCTGAGGAATGGGGCGGTGATACCATCTTCGTCAATACCAGTGCCAAGAAGGGCACCGGCATCCAGGACCTGCTGGAGACCATCCTGACGGTTGCGGATGTCAAGGAACTCAAGGCAAACCCGAAGAAGACAGCAACAGGAACGGTCATTGAGGCAAAGCTCGACAAGGGCAGAGGTCCTGTGGCCACACTGCTGATCCAGAATGGTACGCTGCACCATGGCGACCCGGTGGTTGTGGGAACCTGCTATGGCAAGGTCCGCAAGATGACGGATGAAGACGGCAGGGAACTCAAGACAGCAGGACCGAGCTCACCGGTTGAGATCATCGGTCTCAACGATGTCCCGCAGGCAGGCGACCTGTTCCGTGCATTTGAGGATGAAAAGGAAGCCCGTGCACTGGCTGACCGCAGGAAGCGGAAGATGATCGAGAAGATGCGCCGCAAGAGCTCTGCGGTTTCCCTGGAGGATCTTTCCAAGGAGATTGAAGCCGGCGAGATCAAGGAGATCCCGGTCATCATCAAGGCTGATGTACAGGGTTCTGCAGAAGCAGTCAAGTCTGCTCTTGAGAAGCTGGATGTCAAGGGTGTCAAGGTCAATGTCGTGCACAGTTCAGCAGGTGCCATCAATGAATCCGACATCATGCTGGCGGATGCCTCCAAGGCAATGATCATCGGCTTCAATGTCAGACCGGATGCCAACATCCGCAAGAAGGCAGAGGATTCCGGTGTCACGATCCGTCTGCATAACATCATCTACAAGGCAACGGAAGAGATGGAGAATGCCATGAAGGGCATGCTCGCACCGGTTTATACAGAAGTTGTCATCGGCCAGGCGGAAATCCGTCAGACCTACAAGGTATCCAAGGTCGGAACGATCGGCGGCTGCATGGTCACAGACGGCAAGCTGGTGAACGGCTGCGGTGTGAGACTGATCCGTGAAGGCATTGTCATCTATACCGGAAAGCTTGGTTCCCTGAAGCGTTTCAAGGATGATGCAAAGGAAGTCGCCCAGGGCTATGAATGCGGCATCACCATCGCCGGGTACAACGATCTGAAGGTCGGCGATACCCTGGAAGCCTACCAGGAGCAGGAAGTTCCTGCTGAGGCATAACCATGGCTGATTCCGTCAAGCAGAGGCATCTGGAAGGAATCATCCGCAAGGATCTTTCCGAAATCATCCAGTTTGAGATGAAGGATCCGCTTCTTGGCTTTGTGACAATCACGGATGTCAAGGTTTCCCGTGATCACAGCTATGCCACGGTCTATGTGACATTCCTGGGCAAGGGCTACAACAAGAAGCAGGGCATGGAAGCACTGGAAAGAGGCAAGGGCTTTATCCGCACAAAACTCGCCTCCATGCTGGATATCCGCCGTACACCGGAGCTTGTCTTCAAGGAAGACGAAGCTTACGAAAGAGGCATGCACATCGATGAGATCATCGACAGCATCCACTCGAGCAACGGTGTGAAGTCTGCGGAAGAGAAGAACCTTGAAATCATCCGCAGCGCGGACAAGGACAAGTGATTCCACGATGAGAGTACGAAGTGATCCGTGCTCTCATTTTTTTTTGCATTCAGGTATTGCGTAAGCGGTTTCATTGTATTACACTGGAAACCGTAAAGGAAAAAGTGGTTTCCATGAATGAGAATGAAGAACTGAGAGAACAGATCATCACCGCATGTGCACAGGTCTTCAACGAAAAGGGCTGGAAGTTCACCATGCTCGATATCGCTGAACGTCTGCACATTGCCAAGAAGAC
>OMUX01000320.1 GCA_900314345.1 uncultured Erysipelotrichaceae bacterium
ATATTTTACAGGAATGGTAATGAATACATGAATGATGTAGAAAATTTCCTGCAGGACTTTCTGGGCACGAAAGTCAGCACAAGAAAATGGGATGAGGAAGAGAAACTGCCTCTGTTTCTTTCTCGGTCAAATGAATTCCGTATCGCCAGAATCAATGATCAGGATTTCCTCCTGGCAAAGGTTACAGAGCATGAAAGTAAAAACATCCGTGAGTTCAGATCCATGCAGAGAAAACTGGAAGAAGCCTCCGGTCTGCCTGTACTCTTTGCTCTTAAAGATATCGGAAGTGTGGAACGTGATTCATTGATCAAGGCCAGGATCGAATTCATCTCTCTTCCTGATCAGGTATATTTGCCGTTTCTTGGAATCCTTCTCAAAAACAAGCGCAAACTGCACCAGGCGGGCAAAGTACCGGAAAAGATGACCGCATCCGGACAGCTCCTGTACCTGCTCATGCAGTATCGCGGTAATGCTGAGATATCCAAGACTGATGCTGCAGAACAGCTTGGCATGCCTGTAACGACCATGACGCATGCGGCTGAACAGCTGCAGCAGCTGAATCTCATTCACTGCAGAAAAGACGGCAAGTCTGTATACATGTTTCCTTCCGATCACGGCTATGACTATTACCAAAAGGCACAGCCATATCTGATCAGTCCTGTTCTGAAATCTTTCTTTGTACATAAAGAAGAAATAAACAAACAAGGTATTGCATGCGGTGAAGCACTGCTCTCCAAGCACAGCGATCTGGCTGATCCACAGTATCAGTCCCGTGCACTGTACAAAAAGGATGAAGTCCTGAATCAGCTTCACTCTGTAAACGCCCAATGGTCTGATGAGGAAGACCTCATCCATATCGAAGTGTGGAGATACGATCCGCAGCTCTTTGCGCAGAAAGACGGTGTTGACCCTGTATCGCTCGCATGCACATTCAACGGATTATATGACGAACGGATGGAAGATGCTGTACGTCAAATGTTGAAGAAAAAGCTGAACGCCAGGCAATAGCTGACTGTCTGGCGTTTCTTTTCGATTATTCCAATGGCAGAATCGGCAGCTGTGATGCAATTACCTTATGTGCTTTCATGCCTGCCTTGATGGGATCATCTCCGTTGATGTGCTGTTTCACCAATGCTTCATACTCTGCAGGCTTTGTGAAGACATATTCCCCGTACTCTGCAGAAGGAAGGTTGCTGAACTCCCAGTCTTCAATCTGCGGGCCATTCACCTTTTTCAGATCTTCTGCATATTCCTGCTTTGGTCTCCAGCTGATGGCATCCGCCACCATCATGTAGTATCCTGCGCCGTACTTCAGTGCCGGATACATGGCTGCCGCAAACTCTTCATAGGTATTGATGCCGGCAATGGAACAGAAGATCTGTGTCAGTACCGTCAGCTCTACCTGCTGTCTTCCGGCCTCTGTCAGTGTCTTCGGTACATATTCAAAGCCTACAATCAGATCCATGTCCTGGGCATGCTGAACAGCCATGGGCACGATGATCTCATCCCTTGTCTTTGCGGAAAGGTTTGTCTTCGGCAGCTCGTACGGTATTCCCACCTGCTGTCCGTTGTATACAAGGAACAGCTGGTTTTCTTTTGTAATGTACTGTACGTTTCCATAGCAGCGCAGATCCACAATGTTGAATGCCGGCCGCATGAGCACTGCCTGCAGGGCATATTCATCATCGCATTCCTTCATGACATCATGCCAGAACTTCCACCAGATCTGATTATCGTCCTCCCTGCTGAATGCCTGCAGGAAGCGCTTGTCCTGTTTGCTTAAATCGTTATAGCCCATATGATGTTCCTCCGTGTTTCATGATACCCCAATGCATCTGTTCCCTGTCAGAACAGATCCAGTTCATTGCTCAGATAGATGCTCTCCCGTACATTGATCTGATATTCCGGCTTCACCATGTAGTAAAGAAGGAATTCCAGTACCAGAGCACTTCCAAGGCTTCTTCCCTCAATCTTGAAATTGCTGAAACCCATGGGAAGATATACATCCCGGATCTCTTCCATGGAGATGAATCCGGGATTCTGTTTTGCCCGTGAGAAGGTATAGCCTTCCTTGGCATACGGAGAACAGCAGACATGATCATCGTCTTCTTCCCCAAGAATCAGTCTGCTGACTGCTTCATAGCAGCCCTTCCTGTCCGGGCATGCATACCAGCAGCACTCATTCACAAGGAATTCCGCCTTGTCCTTTTCTTCCTGAGAGAGCTTTGCAAGATCACCAAAGTCATGGTTCAGACGGAAGTCCGGGCAGACATACCGGAACTCCTTTCTCTGCAGTTCTTTCTGAAGGTCATGGAAATCCGTCAGTACCTTTGTGGTGGAAGAGATGAAGCAGTATGAAGGATAGTGTTCCTGGATGTATTCCAGAAGAAGTTCCGAAGTGATGATCACACCGTTGCCTTCTTTTTCAAACAAGGCACAGAGATGATTGGCTTCTGCATCCTTGAGATGTTCTTCGCTGAGAAGGGAATTGCTGAAGGTGAGATGCACAGGAATCTGATACTGATCCATCATCGCCTTCACTTCCACAGGATCATCTTCACCATACCCTGCTCTTCCTCCGCCCCAGATACAGCCGGCAGGTGCGCCATAGATGGAACCGATGCCGCACCAGTCATGAAAGTATTCCGGATGGTTCACATACAAGGCAAGGAATCTTTGATACAGTTCATGGAATTCGAAAAGGCCCGGCAAATGAAACCAGGCCTTCGTATGCTTATGTTGTTTCTCTGCAGTCATCATCGGTGTATGCCTTTGAAGATGATGGTATCTGATGATGCCAGGTGATGCAATATCACTTTTCTGCGCGTGCCTTTTCCCAGTATGTTCTTGCAAAGGCATGCGCACCGATCTCTGACAGAGCACGGATGCCGGTCTTTCCGATCTTCACATTGCC
>OMUX01000403.1 GCA_900314345.1 uncultured Erysipelotrichaceae bacterium
TAATGGCATCGCCTCCTTTGAAGATGTTGCAAAGGAGGATATCAGCGACTACATCACAAAGCTCAGAAGCGGGAAGATCGGGGGAACACCATTAAGCAATTCCTCCTTTTCAAGGAACCTGTCATCCATCCGTTCCTTCTACCGCTATCTCAACCAGTATGAAGGCGTAAAGGCGAACCCTGTGCACCTCTTCAAAGGCGCACAGAGCAGAAGACCTCTGCCGGAATTCCTGACCTATGAACAGATGCAGGCACTGCTGGATACCTTTGACCTGCACGATCCCATCGGAATCCGGGACAGGACAATCGTGGAAACGATCTATGCCTGCGGTCTGCGTGTGAGTGAATGCGCAGGTCTTGAGGTATCCAGGATCAACTTCCATGACAATTACCTGACCGTGCTTGGAAAGGAATCCAAGGAACGCATGGTGCCGTTCTATCCAAGGGCACACCAGCTGCTGGAGTTCTATATTGAAAATGTCAGACCCATGTATGTGAAGGAAGAGAACGGCTATGTGTTCCTTTCAAAGAGGGGAACACAGATGTCCGTGCGTTCCATCCAGCTCATGATCGCGGATGCCGGAGAGAAGGCAGGGCTTCCCATGCATGTTCATCCCCATATGATCCGCCATTCCTTTGCCACACATCTTCTGGACAATGGTGCAGACCTGCGCACCGTGCAGGAACTGCTCGGTCATGAAACCCTCTCCACCACCCAGATCTACACCCATGTCACAGCCGACAGGCTCCGCAAGGTGGTGGATGAAGCACACCCGTACGCAAAGAAGGCAAAATAAGACAATTATCGATTCTTTGTGAAAGAAGCTGCAGGCATGAATATCATCCTGCAGTTTTCAGTTTCCCGGGCAGCAAGGCTGTACAGTATCTTGTTCTGAAAGCGGAAGGCGAAAGAATGAAATGACTGCGTCCTGTTGCAAAACATCCAGCCACGATTATGGTGAAATTAGGAAAGATATTTCCAATGACAGGAAGGAGGAACTGAATAATGGCAACAACTCCATTCGAGAGAGTCTTCGAGATCACCAATCCGGAAGGGATCAAACTGCTGGAAGAAATGGAGAATTCAGAACCGGAAGAACCTATTTCGAGACATTCATACATAACGGAGGAAGATTTAGAAGACGAAAAGCTGGTGCAGGAATAGCTGGCAAGCTTGAAGGATAAGCCGGAAAAATATGGAACAGCTGATCCATAGTATGAAATTGACTTCATTTTCTGAGAGACGCATCAAGAATATCAAGCACTTCCGGCATGATGCTGGATGAAATTCATTGCAGCAAGTTTCACTCTCGAGCGGGGGAAATGCTCACAAACAGGCAATAAGTATGGCAGGAGGTAATCCTGCCATGAGACATAAGCATTGGAAAAAGAAAAAACTGAACAAGGAAGAACTGAAGCGGAAGCTGTATCGGCAGAAGATACAGATCATGCGGCCGATTGACAACAGGATGTTCCAGGCAATCTTCTGCTATTCCGAAGAGATGGCCAGGGATATTCTGAAGGTTGTTCTGAACAAGGATCCGGGTGAACTGGTCTTCATGGAAAAGGAAAATACATTGGATCCTGGTCCTGCATACAAGGGTGTCCGGCTGGACTGCTTTGCGGTTGATGCTGAAGGCAATGCCTATGATGTTGAGTCACAGCTGTACAGAATCGTGGATACTGATGGCAGGATTCTCTACTACCACTCAGTAATCACTGTAACAATGACAGTTCCCGGAACAGAGTATTCTGCCATAGGCAAAACTACCGTGGTTTTCTTCACGAACTATGATCCATGGAACACCGGACACGCCATGTATGAGGAAGTCCCGGCAGTCTATGCTGTGGTAAATGGGAAAAGAGAGTTTGTGGGCTGGAATGACAGACAGAAATCCATTATCCTAAATACAGAAGGAAACCTGGATGAACTCACGGAGGAACAGAGAAACCTTGCACAGTTTGAACAAACAGGGATTCCCTGCGACGAACTGACGGGAAGGATGGCAATGGTTATGAAGAAGATCAAGAGAGTATGGTCAGAAAACCTGCTGGCCTTGACGCATGAGATGTTCAGCAATCAGGACCACTACAATATGGGACATGACGCTGGTGTAGAGGAAGGCGAAATGAAGACCTATGCCGGTCTGGTTAACGATGGCACATTGGATATTAACGTTGCTGCTGAGAAGGCAGGCATGACTGCAGATGAATTCAAGAAGGCGGCCGCAAAGTATCTTGCATGAAGAAAATCAAGAGAAAATGGTCAGAAAACCTGCTAGCCTTGACACACGAGATGTTCAATAATCAGGACCACTACAATGCCGGTATTGAGGAAGGCATGGCCAGAGGTGAATTGAAGACCTATGCCGGTCTGGTGAATGCAGGAAAGCTTGATGCGGATGATGTTGCTGAAATGACAGGCATGACTGCAGATGAATTCAGACAGGCAGCCGCAAAGTATCTTGTATGAAGAAGGAAAACAGGTGGAAGAACTTGTAGGGTCATGCGCGTCATTACAAGTATTCTTAAGTCGAGAGGAGAACAGTGTTCAGATACTGTTCTTCTTTTGGCATTTCATGCAGATATTTCCTTCGTGACAGCTTTGTGTAAGAGTGTAATAATTACGGCATCTTCACAAATGAACACATAGATTGGACTGGTACTGGCTATGAACCTGCAGATAGTGTCATATGAGCTGCGCAACTACTCACTTCTGGTGCAGGCTTTTATCTTTGTATGGATGAATGACAGGATGTTCTTCCGCGAACTGCCCGCAGGGAAAAGACTGCAGAAAGGAATCCTGTCGTTCCTTGTATCCTTCCATACTTCCTTCTACCTTGCATACAGGCTGTTCTATGTTTTCTCTTCTTTTACCCAGCAGGAAAGCATTACCTCGTTCTTTGCAGTCACAGCCATATGCATCGTGACAGTGGTGGTGATGCTGCCGCTTTACAAGAAGCTGATCAATCAGGACTGGACGCTGACATTGTTCCTGTATCTGATCTATGTCATGGCCCATTATCTGGCGACGCTTGTTTCCATCACGATCTTAGGCAAGCTTGCACACACACAGCTGATTACCCTTGCTGTTCTTTTCTGGTTCCACAAAGAAATCAGGAAGCTGAGTACGATTCAGTATCATATGCATGCAAGCAGACGCTTCAACTGCATGCTGATGCTGTCCATGAGCTTTGTCATTGCCCAGGCACAAGCACCGCGCCTTGTCCTGAGCGGAGCACCGCATGCAGAAGCACAGTCGGACTTTGAGTGGGTGCTGGCCGGCCTGAGCCTGGCATTCACTTTTTCCATCCTTCTGATCATGAAGCTGTTTCTCAATGCGGTATTCCGCTATGAGGAATACTTTGACATGCATGAAAAGGATCCTCTGACAGGCCTTTACAACAGAAGCTATTACCAGGAACATGCCTGGGATAAGATTGATGAAGCTTTCAGTGCAGGAAAGAAGGCAACAATCTTCTCCATGAACATTCATGGCTTCCATGACTACAACAGCATGTATGGCTTTGAGGCAGGGGACATGCTGCTGCAGCATCTTTCTGACAGTCTCAGGAATGAGTTTCCGGACGGCCTTCTGAGCAGGGACATGGCAGATCACTTCATCGGTGTGGTCATCGGTGATGATATCCAGGCAAGGATCAAGGGGATCCATGAAAGCATGCATCTGCTGCAGAAGCAGACAACCCTGCAGTTATTGACCGGTTTGTATGAAGTACAGGATCTTCCGCAGAAAAAGGACAGTGGGTCATCACGAAGTATCTGGACAATGCAGATGCCGCAATGAAGTCCATGTTCGGACAGCCGCTAGTGGATACCGTGTACTTCAATGAAAAGCTGCAGAAGGAGGCAGAGCTGCGCAGCTATGTCCTGGAACATATCGATGAAGCAGTTGAGAAAGGGTGGATCCAGACCTACTACCAGCCATGCATTGATATTCATACCGGAAAGCTGTACCAGTACGAAGCTCTTGCAAGATGGATTGATCCCGTGCATGGATACCTGAGACCGGATCAGTTCATTCCGGTTCTTGAAAACAACTACCTGGTGTACAAGGTGGACTTCAAGGTTCTTGAGAATGCCTGCAGGACAATGCAGGAAACAGGACACCCGTTTCCCATCAGCTTCAACCTTTCCAGAACGGACTTTGAGTCAGCAGATGTTCTGAAGAACATCGTGGATATCTCAGACCACTATGGTATTTCCCGAAGCTTCCTGCATGCAGAGATCACGGAAAGCGCCATGAACAATGACAACAATGTCATCCGGAAGGCCATTGACGACCTGCATGGCATCGGCTGCGAGGTGTGGATGGATGACTTCGGCTCTGGATTCTCCTCCCTGAATGTCCTGAAGGATTATCCCTTTGATGTGATCAAGATCGACATGGTGTTCATGCGGAACTTCAACAAACGCTCTGAGGATGTCGTCAAGGCAGTCACCGGCATGAACAAGGAACTTGGCTTGAGAACACTGTGTGAAGGCGTGGAGACAAAGGAACAGATGGACTTCCTGCACAGCATCGGCTGTGATATTGCCCAGGGCTATCTCTTCAGCAAGCCGCTTCCTTATGAAGAGGTCAGTCAGCTGGAATTCGGCATGAAATCCTGAATTTCTGCATGCGGACGCAATATTTTCTCTTTTCAAACATGCATGGTTATGCTATAAATATCTACGGCATTTCCTGCATGTTTTTTTATCTGCGGGGAGTGTACTACTCACACAGTGGATTCATGGTCCCGTGCATGCGCACTGATAAAGCACAGTGATTCGTATGTTGATCATGTTGGAAGCTGTGGCGGAAAACAACGGAAAGTGAGGTAAATAAAAAGAATATGACTGTTGTCTCCATGAGGAAAATGCTTGAGAACGGTGTTCATTTCGGACACCAGACTCGTAAATGGAACCCGAAGTTCCGTCCGTACATCTACACATCCAAGAACGGCATCTACATCATCGACCTGGCCAAGACCATGGAAAAGCTCGATGCT
>OMUX01000321.1 GCA_900314345.1 uncultured Erysipelotrichaceae bacterium
CTTTGCCATGGCCGGCAGCTTCTGGATGTCGTCGATGGATTCACCGCAGACATAGTAGATTTCCTTCTGGCCTTCCGGCATATGGTCCATGTATTCCTGCAGGGTGACATACCTGCCTTCCTTGCTGGACTTCCACAGCAGGAAATCCTGCAGCTTGTCCTTGTCAGCACCGAAGGACTTGTAGATGCTGTACTTCAGGTTCAGACCGAAATTGCCCCAGAACTTCTCATATTCCTCACGCTCATTCCTGAGCATGTCCTCCAGTGCCTTGGTGATCTTCTTGTCAATGGAAGAAGCCAGTGCCTTGACCTGACGATCCTGCTGGAGAATCTCACGGGAGATGTTCAGGTTCAGGTCATCGCTGTCCACAAGACCGGTGACGAATCTGTAGCATTCCGGCAGGAGATCCTTGGCCTTGTCCATGATGAACACGCCCTTGGAATACAGCTGGATGCCTGATTCAAAATCCGTGTTGTAGAAGTTGTACGGTGCCTTGGAAGGAATGAACAGCAGGGCAGTGTAGGATACATTGCCTTCCACGGAATAGTGGATGACCTTCTGGGGATCCTCCCAGTCGGAGAACTTGGACTTGTAGAACTCGTTGTAATCCTCCGGCTTGATGTCTGCCTTCTTTTTCTTCCACAGCGGAATCATGGAGTTGAGGGTTTCTTCCTCAACCGTGTCGATGGTCTTGTCCTTGTCGGTGGGATCCGGAACGGACTTTGTCACGTCCATCTTGATCGGATAACGTACATAGTCGCTGTACTTCTTCACCAGTTCCCGGATCTTGTATTCATCCAGATAGCTGCTGAAGCTTTCATCATCCGTATCTGCCTTGAGATGCAGGGTGATCCTGGTACCGACAGTATCTTTTTCCGCTTCACTGATCGTATATCCGTCTTCACCGGTGCTGACCCATTCATATGCCTTGTCGGAATTCACGGAACGGGAGAGCACAGTCACCTTGTCGGCAGCCATGAAGGAGCTGTAGAAGCCCACACCGAACTGACCGATGATGTCGATGTTGTCCTGCGCCTTGTCCAGCTGTTCCTTGAAATCAGCGGAACCGGACTTTGCAATGGTACCCAGGTTCTTCTCCATCTCTTCATTGGTCATGCCGATGCCGGTATCCTCAATGACCAGCGTCCTGTCATCCTTGTTCCGTTCGATTCTGATCCACAGATCCTTCCGGTCGACATTCTTTGCCTGGTCTGTCAGACCGATGTAATAGCGCTTGTCCAGCGCATCGCTTGCATTGGAGATCAGCTCTCTTAAGAAGATTTCCTTGTTGGTATAGATGGAATTGATCATCAATCCCAGAAGCCTTTTGCTTTCAGCCTTGAACTGTTTCTTTGCCATAATAGCCTCCTTTAGCACTCACATCATACGACTGCCAGTTTAGCACTCTCACATGAAGAGTGCAAGGCTATTGGAAACAGTTATGGACACTTGCATTGAGGATGTTTAGAATGAGGGCATGAAAAACGTGGATGTACAGGAAATCAGGGAAAAGATCAGAGAAGCCTGCGGCCGCATGGCTGTGGTCTATCACCCGGATATCCTGGATGCACTGAAACAGGGCAGGGAAAAGGAAACAGAAGAACGGTCTGTTACCGCAATGGATATGCTGCTGCAGAATGCAGAAATCGCAGCACAGGAGAACATCCCCATCTGCCAGGATACCGGCATGGTCATCGTCTGGGCGGAGATCGGCCAGGATGTGCATCTTGTCAACGGTGATTTTGAGGAAGCAGTCAATGCCGGTGTGGCAGAAGGCTATACACAGAATTATCTGCGTGCTTCCGTGGTGAAGGATCCGCTTCTGCACCGGGAGAATACAAAGAACAATACACCGTGTGTCATCTATGCAAGGATTGTTCCAGGGGATTCTGTGAAGATTTCATTGATGGCCAAGGGATTCGGCTCGGAGAACATGAGCCGCATTGCCATGCTCAAGCCAGCCCAGGGTGTGCAGGGCGTGAAGGACTTTGTGCTTGAAACCATAAAGCTTGCCGGTCCCAATGCCTGCCCGCCGATGATTGCCGGTGTCGGGATCGGCGGTACGTTTGACTCCTGTGCAGCCATGGCAAAGCATGCCTTGTTAAGACCGTTGAATGTAGGTAATCCGGATCCGGAATACAAGGCACTGGAAGATACGCTGTTACAGGAAGCCAATGCACTGAAGGTAGGCCCGATGGGTCTCCATGGCAATACGACTGCCCTGAAGATCCAGATCGAAACAGCACCGACGCATATTGCCGGCATGCCCTGTGCCGTGAATATCTGCTGTCATGCATGCAGACATGAGGAGTTCACGCTATGAAGAAGATCAGTCTGCCAATGAGCGAGGAAGTCATTGCTTCACTGCATGCCGGAGACAGCGTCCTTTTAAGCGGTACTGTCTATACTGCAAGGGATGCAGCGCACAAGCGCATGCATGACATGCTTGAAAAAGGAGAACAGCTTCCCTTTGATCTCAAGGGCGCTGTCATTTACTATGTCGGACCGACCCCCGCAAAGCCCGGACAGGTCATCGGCTCTGCCGGACCTACCACAAGCACCCGCATGGATGCCTGGGCACCGGAACTTCTCGACCTTGGCCTCAAAGGAATGATCGGCAAAGGCAGAAGAGGAAATGCGGTGAAGTCTGCCATTGTCAGGAATCATGCTGTTTACTTCGTCGCCTGCGGCGGAGCAGGGGCATTGTTATCCCACAGCATCGTGAAGGCGGAACCTGTGGCATTCGAAGACCTTCTGGCTGAGGCAATCGTGAAGCTTGAAGTCAAGGACATGCCTTTGTTTGTCGGCATCGACAGTGAAGGCAATGATATCTATGATCTATGAAGGAGAATGAACTGTATGGATCTGTATGAAGAATCACTGAAGCTTCATGAAGCACACCACGGAAAGCTGACCGTGGAACCCAAGGTTCCCTGTGAAGACAGGCACGATCTGAGTGTTGCCTACACCCCGGGTGTGGCAAAGCCGTGTCTTGCCATTCATGACAACCCCGAGGATTCTTACAAATATACGAACAGAGGAAACACCGTCGCAGTCATTTCGGACGGAACGGCAGTGCTTGGTCTTGGCGACATAGGTCCGGCAGCGGCAATGCCGGTCATGGAAGGCAAGGCATTGCTCATGAAGCGCTTTGCCAATATCGATGCCTGGCCGCTGGTTCTTGATACCAAGGATCCCGATGAAATCGTCTCCATCGTCAAGGCATTGGCTCCTTCCTTCGGCGCCATCAACCTGGAGGATATCAGTGCACCAAGATGCGTTGAGATTGAACGCAGACTCAAGGCTGAGCTGAATATCCCGGTCTTCCATGATGACCAGCACGGAACAGCCATTGTCGTGCTTGCGGCACTGATCAACTGCATGCGGCTCAAGAAGACAAAGCCGGAAGACATGAAGGTGGTCATGAGCGGAACCGGTGCTGCAGGTTCCTCCATCATCCGCATGCTGTATGCCTACGGCTTCCACAGGATCTATGCCTTTGACATTGACGGATGCCTGGATCCGGACAAGAGTGAAAATTACAACAGTCTGAAGAAGGAACTGCTGCAGTATGTGAACCTGGATCATCAGCACTATCAGAACATCGGGGAAGCACTGAAAGGCGCAGACATCTTTGTCGGTGTCTCCGCACCCCGTCTTGTGACAAGGGAAATGATCGCTTCCATGAATGAAGGCTGTGTGGTCTTCCCGATGGCAAACCCTGAGCCTGAAATCACCTATGAAGAGGCAAAGGCAGGCGGTGCATATATCATCGGCACCGGCAGAAGCGACTATCCAAACCAGGTCAACAACCTGCTGGCCTTCCCGGGACTGTTCCGCGGTGCCCTGGATGCCAAGGCAACGAAGATCACGGAAGAGATGAAGATTGCCTGTTCCGAAGGTATTGCCTCATTGATTGAAGAAAAGGATCTCAGACCGGACAACATCATTGTCTCTGCCTTCGATCCAAGGGTTGTGCCGACTGTTGCCAAAGCGGTTGCCGATGAGGCAGTCCGCTCGGGAAACTACAGACACTGAATTATTTCCGGAAAATACGGATCACAAACTGAGCAGTCAGGTCCATGCCTGGCTGCTTTTCCAGTTTTTCCTTTCCTTCCTTTCCCGTACGGTAGGCATACGGGGTCATCTGAAACAGGTTCATAAGGGCATCGTGATCCGCATGGAATGCCTGCGTGATTGTATATTCCTTCTGCAGGGACAGCTCTGTATCCAGAGGCTCAACGGCATTCTGATACGGATGCTCATACAGCAGGGACTTGAGTTCCATGAGATGATCCGGCCCGGGTGTGACAAAAAGGAACAGCCCGTCCTTCTTCAGGATCCGCTGTACCTCCTCTTTGGCAAAAGGCGCAAAGCAGGTCAGGGCAAAGTCACAGCATTCATCCATGACAGGCAGATGGAAGATGCCGGCAATGCAGTACTGTGTGCTTTTGTCATGGGAAGAGGCATGTTTCAGGGCATCCCGGGAAAGATCAAAACCGTATTTTTCAGGACAGGGCAGCGCTGCGGTGTAGTATCCTTCCCCGCAGCCAAGATCACAGAGCACGGAAGGGGCTGCCTTCTGTACTTCCTCTGCGATTGTTTCTTTGAGAAAGGCATAGGCACCGGTATTCAGAAAGGATGTTCTTGCAAGGACCATGGCCTTGTTGTCACCATGATCCTTTGTCTGTGAGATCAAAAGGTTCACATAGCCCTGTCTTGCATAGTCAAAGCTATGCCTGTTTTCACATACTGCAGTGTTCTCTTTTCTGGTCAGCTGCCTGCCGCAGACCGGACATAATAAGCGCATGCCTGCATTCTAGCAGGAATTTGTGATAATTCACATAATAGTTCCATTGACTGCCGGTCAGTCAGTGCCTAATATACGTAATGGGAGTGATCATATGAGCAAGACGGACAACGAGAAAAGACGTGAGGAATTCGTCAACGCAGCGGAAGAGCTGTTCAAGCAGAACGGCATCGTGGATACGACGGTCAATGCAATCGTCAAGCAGATGGATGTCGCCAAGGGACTGTTCTATTACTATTTCAATTCCAAGGATGATGTCATCGATGCCATTTCCGCCAAGTACAACAGGACGTTCAGACAGACCATACAGAATGCGGTGAACAGCCAGGATGACTATGAGCAGCGGCTCAATGAGTTCCTGGAGGGGACGATCCGGAGCTTCCGTACTTTATGGGAGAATCTGAACGGAGAGAATGAGAACATCGATCTCTCCATCCTCAGCAGCCGTACGCTGGAGGAAGCCAAGGCTACGGCAAGCGAGGCACTGAAGAAGCTGCTGCAGGAAGGCGATGACAGCGGAAAGCTGCACATCAAGGATCCGGATGACTTTGCCAAGGTCATTGTCAGCGGCATCGCTGATCTTGCAAGACAGGCAGAGGCAGACGGAAAGAAGATACTGGATATGATGGAGGATCTGATCAAGGGATCCGGAAAAGGAGAAAACTGAACATGAGCGATTTCGATTTCAACAAGATGACCGAAGATTTCACGAAGCTTGTCAATGATGCAGGAAAGAGTCTGGCCGACAGCGGAAAGAAAGCTGTGGATCTTGTATCAAAGAGTACCTCAGGAGTAACGGACCAGCTGAAGAAGGAAAAGAAGAAGATGGATCTGCGCTCCCAGATCGGCGAGCACACCAGGGCACTGAACAAGGCTTACACCAGACTTGGCGAGGCATACTACAATGCGCAGTCCGCAGGCAGACAGGTGGAAGGCATGCAGGATGTCATCGACCTTGTAAAGTCCAATCGTCAGGTGATTGAACTGCTGAATGAAAAGCTGGAGGCACTCGAGAAGAGTGATGCACCGAAGGCTGAGGAAAAGCCGGCAGAGGACAAGAAGGAAAACTGAATGTTACAAGGAGGCTTCACATGCTGGAGCTTCTTTTTTTCGCCTGATTAGGAGAAAATGGGTGTGTCAAGAACCCCGCCCTACGAACAAGGTTCGTTGAGGACGGGGCTTGCGGGAAACCGTAAGCCCACTTGATCAGCCTAAGTCTTGCAAGAGACTACGTTGCCGTGAGCTACGTCCGGATGCTCCACAAGTCCGGACCGC
>OMUX01000324.1 GCA_900314345.1 uncultured Erysipelotrichaceae bacterium
GTTACTATTCAGCGACAGAATGAAGAATGATCGAAAGGCAGATTCAACAGAATTCTGAAATCTGCCTTTTTAAGGTCTCCAGAAGGCGATGAGAGAAAAGTTTTTTGATTTTTTCGAGGCGAATTTGCTGTGGAAAACAGGTTCTGAAATCAATGAATTTTGGTCGTTTTAAAGAGTTTCCCACAGTCTTCATCGCTGATCCCCGTAAATATGACCTGATTGGGGCAGTTATCCACAGTTTTCAGTTGCGATCAGCACTTCAAAAACAGTATTTTAACCTATGTTTCCGGCACTTTACCCATATTGCAATGATGCTTTTTTTACTTAAAACTATGGGTATGGGAATAAAAGAAACGTCATACATCCAGCCGGAGTTCTACATCAAAAACCAGAAGTACTTTGATGAGCGCCTGATCAAGCTGCTTGAAAACCAGAGCGCAAGGATTGAAAAACTTCAGGGAGAGGTCGCCGTATACAAGACAGCTCTGAACAAAGAACGGCAGCACATGAAAGGCTTCCAGATCAAGATAAAAGATCTGAAGGCTGTTGCCTATAATCTGGAACACAAGCATATCAAGGATGAAGAAAGCATTGACGAGATCACAAAGAAGATCGACAGCGTGATCAAGGATATGACTGATGAGATCGCTGATATCCGCAAGGACAACGAAGACATGCGGCAGAAGATCAAGGATCTCGAAAAAGAAGTGAATGAATACAAGCGCAAAGAACGCAAGATGAAGAAATCAAATTCCACCAATACAAATTTTCCTACGTCCCATTACCCGTTCCAGAAGAAGAAAGCCAATGAGAACAGCAGAGTGAAAACGGGAAAGCACGTTGGCGGACAGTCCGGTCACGTGTATCATTCAATCGGTCTGAAGAAGGCTGATTCTGTGGAAGCCCACATTGTACAGCAGGTACCGCGTGCGGCTGTGCCCCATACAGATGAAGCAGGCAATATCGACTATTACATAACGCAGGAAATTGATGCGTCTTTAAAGCCGGTCATTACCGAACACCGGTACTGGGCTTCACCAAATGCTGAACCATTGAGTAAGGCATACATGGACACATACAGAATCAATCCCGTTGCCTATGCGCAGGATTTCAAGGCAGCTGTGCTGTATCTCAACGTCAAGGGAGCCATTGCATACGACAGAGAATGCGAAATCATCAATACGATCAGTCACGGAGCCATAGATCTGAAACCGGGGACAATCGTCAACTGGTCGAAAGAGTTTGAGAGACTCAGCCAGCCGGACAGAGAACAGATTCTGAATGATATCCGCAATTACCTGTATGTCCATGTAGATGAGACCTCTGCAGACGTGAACGGAAAGAACTGCTGGCTGCACGCGATGGGCAATCCATGCGGTGCGTATTTCGTGCTGACGGAAAAGCGCTCAGATGATAAAACAGGACCGCTGAAACTTCTGAAGGATTACATGGGTATCTTGATTCATGATCATCTGCTTTCCTATTACAGGATTCCCTGCAAACATGCAGAATGCAATGGACATACAGACAGATATCTTCAAGCAGGAATAGACATAGAAGAATCCGCAGCCTGTGTGGAAATGATGGATCTTCTGATAAAGGCAAAGAAGCGAAAAGAAGAACTGATCGCAAGCGGAGTCAGTCAGATGGATCCGGAAGAGCTTGCAGGAATCAGGCAGAAATACAAAGACATCCTGACAACAGAGCTTGAGCGATACGAGAAGGCGCATCCGTATATAGCGAAGAAATATACAGCAGACTATATCAAGCTCTTCAGAAGAATGCTGAAGTACCAGGACGAGCATCTCAGATTCCTGGAGAACTTTGCCATTCCCTATACGAACAACTTCTGTGAGAAATTATGTCGGACCGTGAAGAAAAAGAAGAACATCTCATGGCAGTTCAAGTCCATTGAAACTGGCAACTGTTACTGCGCCCTTCTGACGATACAGGAAACAGCGAGAATCAAGCAACAGAACGAGCTGGAAGCTTACAAGCGCATCATGGCAAAACGCTTCATAGACGATGAAGGCCGGGATCTCAAACCCCGGCCTTTATTGAACCCTTTTCACTTTGTCGCTGAATAGTAACATCGGCTGAAAGCATCAATGATTTCTGCATGGCCGCCTCTCATCCCACACCTGAAGGAGTGGGCTTTCCCGGCGGGGTTTCTGTAACTGTAAACAAGGAGGACAGCGGTGCAGACAACAATCTGCAGATGTATGAAAGCATTCAGAAAAACTATCTTTTCCCCCAAAGATAATGTTTCCATGAAGACCGCTGTGCCAGCAGCGGTTTTCTTCTGTCTGCTGGTATAATTCTTCTGTAAAGCCTGGAGGTATCCATCATGATCTATCCGTCATTTCTGAAGAAAGGCAGTACCATCGGCATCAGTGCCCCTTCCGCCGGTGTGGGAGACAAGCTGGAAAGCTTTGAGCTTTCTGAAAAGCGTCTGAAGGCACAAGGCTGGCACATCCTTGAAACAGAACATGTCAGGATATCTGATCCAAGAGGCGGCAGTGCTGAGGAAAGAGGAAAGGAACTCACCTCCCTGTTTGAAAATGATGCGGTTGATGCCGTGATTGCCGCATCCGGCGGCGACTTTCTGTTTGAGTGCCTCCCCTTCATTGACTGGAATGTGCTGAAGAAACACCCGAAGTGGATGGCCGGAGCATCGGATCCGACATCCATCCTGTATACGCTGACAACGAAATATGACATCGCGACGATATACGGCTTCAATGCCGGAAGCTTTGATGCAGAAAAGCTTTCCGTCTATGACAGGAACGCCCTGAAGTTCCTGAAGGGTGATCTTGCAAAGCAGAACTCCAGCCGGATGCATGCTTCCGTTGCCGGATTCCTTCCCGAATACAAAGGACTGGATACACCGACGGAGTGGAAGAGTGATTCTGCATCTCTTAATGCAGACGGCCGCTGCATCGGCGGCTGTATTGATGTGCTGAAGGATCTGATCGGCACAAGGTATGACGATACAAAGGCATTTGTCAGGAAGTACAAGGATGACGGCATCATCTGGTACTTTGATGATTTCTCACTGAGTGCAGAGTTTCTCTACAGAACATTATTGCAGATGAGATATGCCGGCTGGTTTGAAGGCACAAAGGCTGTTATCCTCGGACGGGTACTGTTCCCTTCCAGTGAAACGGGAATGAGCTATGAAGATGCCGTGCATCTTGCCTTCACGGATATCCCTGTCATACGGGAAGCAGACATCGGGCACACGGAACCTTCCTTCACCATGATCAACGGTGCCATGATGCACCTGGAATACAGGAATGGAAAAGGAGCTGTCAGCTTCACGCTGAAATAATCCACGGCTGTGGTAGAATAATCCCTGTACAGATGGGGTTATAGCTCAGCTGGGAGAGCACCTGGTTCGCAATCAGGGGGTCAGGGGTTCGAATCCCCCTAGCTCCACCATTCAAATGAAAAGCCACGCAGACGGTGGCTTTTCATTTGCCTCTTCTTCCTGTGCATTCTGCTGCACTGCTGTTTGTTTGACCGCTGTCATAATGATTGTTTCCCTGTTTCTTCATCGGGCGGATTTCATCAGTTCGTATTTCCGTCCGTTTCGCAGGAAACCTGATTGTCACTCCGTTTTCGGGCCTTGGTTCTGCAGAATGTTCTGTCCGCAGACTCACTATGCATCCTATGAATCCACATCTGGTGATGATCAGCTGAAATGTCTGTAAACATTTCAGTATATTTTCACACAAAGAAGCGGGGGATTCGATGACTTTCAGGCAATAAGAACAGGTGAAGGAGAAAAAATACAATGAAGAAAAACAACACACCTGCTGATCCCGCACTGAACGAACAGACCATCACATCCCCGTGGATGTTCTGCAAGGTCATGGAGCGCCGTCCTGATCTTGCAAGGAGAATCCTTTCCCCGATGCTTGGAACAGACCATGGTCCGCTGACATGCGTGGAGAATGAAACTGAAAACATGTGGAACATGCGCACCGGAGAGAGAACCGGTGTCTGCTTCAGAGCAGAAGACGGCACCTGCATCGATCTGGAGCTTCGTGAGAAGTATGAGTCCATTCTGGATGCTTTCAGCTGGCATCAGCACCTTCAGCTCTTTAATCTTAAGCGCAAACATCAGGAAAAAGTCGGCCGTGAAATAGGAACTGCCGTTGCCTGGGTCTTCCTGGAAAACCCGTTTGAAGATCACAATGATGATCCGCTGGTGTGCAGTCCGATCACGATCGCAGCACTCGAGGACAATGGAAAAACAACCATTGCCCGGCCGGACATGATGACAGCCATTCTGAATGCAGACGGAAATGAAGACAAGGCTCCTGAAGAGCTGCGCGGACTGATCCTTTATCTTCGTAAGAAAGAACCCTGCGACGAATTGTCTTTCCTTTTGAATGAGGAAGTACACAGGATTCAGAATGATCCGGAAATCATCCGCATCTATGACAAGGAGATGGAGGAACGAAATGAATTCATTTACGACAACTGCATGCGGATGGTCATGAAAATGCTGAAAGACCACCAGATTTCCGAGAAAGAAGCTGCGGATGTCCTTGGCATCAGCCAGAAAGAGCTGAAGCAGCGCATGATGAACTGAGGCAGAAGAAAAGCTGCTGTTCTGATTCTTCCTTCAGTCAGCAGCTCAATATACTCAGGCCAGATCCTCTCCCTTTGAAGCAATGACCTTCTTGTAC
Organism: uncultured Erysipelotrichaceae bacterium; assembly: GCA_900314345.1. Classification (GTDB taxonomy): domain Bacteria; phylum Bacillota_I; class Bacilli_A; order Erysipelotrichales; family Erysipelotrichaceae; genus Bulleidia. The sequence goes on from OMUX01000324.1 coordinate 4,698, forward strand.
CAGCAGAAACTGTCCTTCCTGCTTCTGCTGTAGTCGCCGGTCCCGTCATCATGACGGTCGACATAGATGAAGCCATAGCGCTTGCGCAGCTCTCCGGTTCCTGCAGAGACAAGATCAATCGGTCCCCACGTGGTATAGCCGATCAGGTTCACGCCTTCATCCACTGCCTTCTGCATTGCCTCAATGTGTGCACGCAGATAATCAATGCGGTAGGGGTCATGGATGGAACCGTCTTCTTCCACCTTGTCCTGTGCGCCAAGGCCGTTTTCAACAATCATGAGCGGTACATGCGGATAACGGTCATTCAGCTGTTCCAGGGCATACAGCATTCCGTCCGGATCAATCTGCCAGCCCCATGCACTGGCCTTGAGATACGGGTTCACAGCACCGCGTGTCATATTGCCGGCACCCTCTTCTGCATCCTTATGCGTTGTCGTGCAGTGGCTGGAATAATAGGAGAATGTGTAGAAGTCCACGGTTCCTTCCTTCAGGATCTTCCTGTCTTCTTCTGTGATGAAGGAAGGATCCACGTTCATGGAAGAGAATACTTCATGTGCCCAGGAAGGATATTCACCGCGCACCTGTACATCGGAGCAGAAGTCATTGATCAGACGGTTTTCCTTCTGTGATGCAAGGACGTCCTTCGGATCACTGGTCAGAGGGTAGATCACCTGTCTTGCGATCATGTTTCCGATCATGAAGTCTGGATTGATGGAATGGGCAAGTTTCACACACAATGCACTTGCCACAAACTCATTGTGCAATGCCTCCATGGTCTTCTTCGGATCACGCTTCAGTTCAGTCAGCGGAATCCGGTGATCACTTTCAATATCTCCTTTTTCCATTAAGCCAAGACCATACAGATCCCCGATGCCGCCGGCAGACATCAGCGGAATATTGATCTCATTGAATGTCAGCCAGTACTTTACCTCGTCCTTGTATCTTCTGAAACAGGTCTCTGCATACTTCAGGAACAGGTCAATTGTCTTCCTGTCATAGAAACCGTTGTACTTCACAACGATGTTCCAGGGAATTTCATAGTGGCAGAGTGTGACCAATGGTTCAATATTGTGCTTTCTGCATTCATCAAACACATTGTCATAGAACTGCAGTCCCTTCTCATTGGGTTCTGGATCATCACCGTTCGGATAGATCCTTGCCCAGTTGATGGACATGCGGAAGCACTTGAATCCCATCTCGGCAAACAGTGCAATATCCTCCTTGTAGTGATGGTAGTAGTCCACTGCATCATGGCTCGGGTAGAATGCTGTTTCATCAATCTTCGGCAGGAATGTGCGCGGCGTATTCACATTGCCGCCCAATAACATGTCAGGAACACTCAGTCCCTTGCCGTCTTCCAGGTAAGCACCTTCCAGCTGGTTGGCCGCAACTGCCCCGCCCCAAAGGAAATTCTCAGGAAATGCCATATGATCTTATTCACTCCTTCTTTCTTCTCAAACAGTTTACCATACACTGTAAAACCTGCCGCACGAAACAGAAAGCCGGTTATAGCAGGATGCTTTCCCTGTATAATGATTCTGTTGGAAACAAAGGGGAAATCATATGGCAAAGAAAAAACGGAAAAAGAAACGCGGGATGCCATTGTGGCTTGTGATCCTGCTGTCAGTGTTCCTGCTGGCAATGGATGTCATGGTCACATGGAAGACATACCTGCAGAAGAAGTACGGGGACGCGGATGAAAAGACCGCACTCGCCATGTACCGGCAGCTGGATGAAAACAGTCTGGAATACAAGGATGCCGCAAAGTACTTCACGCAGGAACAGCTGGACAGCCTGCATGCCCTGCCGAAGACCGTTGCGGCGGATGAAAGCCTGAACACCGTCT
>OMUX01000263.1 GCA_900314345.1 uncultured Erysipelotrichaceae bacterium
AACTGTCGCTTGTCAATGCCCAGACTTGTTTCTTTTCAGCCTTTTTTATTAAAGGGGATATGCTATGATGCTTATGCAACCGGAGGAAATTATGTTCAGAATCATCATCAAGGATACAAAGGAAGAGCTGAATGCCGAGGCATTCAAGCTGGTCAAGGAAGTACTCGATACAAAGGAGCAGCCAGTATTGGGACTGGCTACAGGATCATCTCCTGTAGGCCTTTATGAGTTAATGATCAAGGATCACAAGGAGAACGGAACATCCTATAAGAATGTACTGACCTGGAATCTCGATGAGTATGTCGGTATTCCAAGAACCCATGAACAGTCCTACTGGACATTCATGCGCAAGAATCTTTTCGACTATATCGATATTCCGGAAGAGAATACCCATGTCCCGGTAGGCGATGCAGAAGATGAAGAGGCAGAGTGCAGGAAGTATGAACAGTCCATGGAAGGACATCCGGTTGACCTGCAGGTACTGGGCATCGGAAGCGACGGGCATATTGCATTCAATGAGCCTGGTACATCGTTTGATTCCGTAACACACATCGTGGATCTTGAAGAGTCAACGATCAATGACAATGCCAGATTCTTTGACAATGATCCGACCAAGGTTCCGAAGCAGGCAATCTCCCAGGGACTTGCGACTATCATGCGGGCAAAGAAGATCGTATTGTTCGCAACAGGCGAGAATAAAGCGGATGCAGTTAAAGGCATGATCTCCGGACCTGTGACAACAGACTGCCCGGCATCGATCCTGCAGGATCATCAGGATGTCACAATCCTGCTGGATCATGCAGCTGCTTCAAAGCTCAAGAACTTCTGAGCATTTCATTGGCATTGTCTTTCAGGCAATGCCATAATCCTCTTGAAGAAAGAGAGGACTTTCAAGAATGGTAGAACAGATCAAGAGCACTGCAGACTATGATGCAGTCCTGAAGAACAACAACGGTGTATTTGTGGACTTCTATGCCGACTGGTGCGGCCCCTGCAAGATGGTAGGACCGCTGGTGGAGAAGATCAGCGGAGACTATGACACAGTAAAGTTCGTCAAGGTCAATGTTGATGAATTCCCTGACATTGCACAGAGATACGGCATCATGTCCATCCCGACGCTGATTGCCCTTAGGAACGGTGAACCGGTGAACAAGATCATCGGCTACCGCCCGGAAGGCGATCTCAAGGCACTGGCTGATCTTGTAAAGTAACAGAGTGAAGAATGGCAGCGGAATGACAGAAACATCTGACATTCCGCTGCTTTTCAAGTATGATGATTCTGCAACAAGGAGGAATTATGGAATTCAGACCATTTGAAAAGAAGATATGGCTTTCTTCTCCGACCATGCATGGAAGTGAACAGAAATACGTCAAGGAAGCGTTTGATACCAACTGGGTATCAACAGTAGGTGCCAATATTGACGCTTTGGAAGAAGGAATCTGCAGCTATCTTGGAACCAGGCATGCCGTTGCCCTGGCATCTGGCACCAGTGCCCTGCATTTAGCTGTGAAGCTTGCAGGAGTAAAACAGGGTGATCCGGTATTCTGCTCGGATATGACATTCTCGGCAACCGTCAACCCGGTCAGCTATGAAGGCGGAAGGCAGATCTTCATTGACAGTGAAGAAGATACCTGGAACATGGATCCTGTGGCACTTGAGAAGGCGTTTGAACTTTACCCTGAAACAAAGGTTGTCATTGTGGCAGATCTCTATGGCACGCCGGCAAAGCTCAGAGAAATCCGTGAGATCTGCGACAGGCATCATGCAATTCTGATCGAAGATGCTGCGGAAGCTCTTGGAGCGGCATATGAAGGAAGAAAGTGCGGCACCTTCGGTACCTACAATGCCATTTCCTTCAACGGCAACAAGATCATTACGACAAGCGGCGGCGGAATGCTGCTGAGCGATGATGGGGATGCCATCAATCATGCAAGGAAATGGTCTACGCAGTCCAGGGAAGCTGCACCCTGGTACCAGCATGAAGAGATCGGCTATAACTACCGCATGAGCAACATCATTGCCGGTATCGGAAGAGGCCAGCTGGAATACCTGGACGAACATATTGCATTAAAGAAGGCAATCTATGAACGCTACAAGGAAGGATTCAAAGGACTGCCTGTGAAGATGAATCCGGTCATGGACAATGAAACTGCCAACTACTGGCTGTCCTGCATGATCATTGACAAGGATGCTATGTGCCCGCAGGTCAGGAGCGAACGCAAGGCACTGTACATCCATGAAAAAGGGAAGTCCTGCCCGACAGAGATCCTTGAAACCATGGCAAAGTACAATGCTGAAGGAAGACCGATCTGGAAGCCCATGCACATGCAGCCGATCTTCCGCATGAACCCATTCATCACACGTAACGGTGATGAAAGAGGAAACTCTAATGCCTATATCGCAAGCAGCAGGCAGCCAGCGGTCAATGAACACATCTTTGAAAGAGGCCTGTGCCTGCCAAGCGCTATCAAGATGACAGCGGAACAGCAGGACATCATTATTCAGCTCATACGATCCTG
>OMUX01000325.1 GCA_900314345.1 uncultured Erysipelotrichaceae bacterium
CTTTGCGTACAGTGCAGCTTTCTGGGTTGCCGTCAGCTTTTCATCATTGAACGGGGAGCCCGGCATAAGATCCAGCATCAGGAACAGGACGAAGACAATCACAACCATCGTCGCAAGACTGATGAGCACTCGCTTAGTGATATATTTCGACATGGATACTCCTTTCATTAAGAAGAAACAGAGCGGGTTCACCGCTCTGTCTCAGTTCACCTTGTCAAGCAGCTCAGGCTTCCCTCTTCATATGACGGTAGGAGTCAACACCTGCATTATGGAATTCGATTCCAGTAACCTTCGGGTTGATCATCATAGCGCCGCCGTTCTGATAGACAGGAACCATAGCGTAGTCTTCAAGCAGGAGCTTCTCACCTTCGACCATATCAGCCCAGCGAGCTTCAGCATTCGCTGCATCCTCACCGAACTCAGCCTTGTTCATCAGCTCATTGTACTCTTCGTTGACATAGGATCCGGTATAGCCGGCACGGTCAGACTTGAACAGATCCATGTAGGTCTGCGGGTCAGCATAGTCAGGTCCCCAGCGGGTGAGGCCGATCTCATACTCATGATCATTCATGAGCTGGAGTCTTGTCTTCTTCGGCTTCATATCCATCTCGATTGTCAGACCAGGCAGGTTGGTCTGCAGCTGCTGCTGCAGGTTCTCTGCGACTGCCTTGCAGGCTTCGGAATCCTCGTACAGAAGTGTGAGTGTCACATCTCCGCCAAGAGCAGACTTAGCTCTCTCATAAGCTGCCTGTGCTTCTGCGACATCCTCTGTCAGAAGAGCACCTGCTGTCTCACGATAGTCCTTGCCATCCGGTCCGTATGCAAACTCCTTCGGGATGAATCCTTCCGCCGGAACGGAACCATCCTTCAGTACATCATTTGCGATGGACTCACGGTTGATTGCCTTGGAAAGTGCCTCACGCATATCCTTGTTCTGCAGCGCCGGTGCGTCATAGCAGAAGTCAAGTCTCCATGCATAGCCCTGCAGACGTGTTGTGAATCCTTCTTCGCCCTTGAAGGCATCAACCTGTTCGGAAGCCAGCTTGACAACATCGATGTGGCCGGACTGGTACTCAAGCATAGCAGACTGTGTATCCTGCAGGAACTTGAATGTGACAGTGTCTACATCAGTGTTTGCTGCATCCCAGTAATCAGGATTCTTTGTGAATGTGTACTGGTTGCCTGTCTGCCAGTCGGTCATTGTATAAGGACCGCAGTACAGCAGACCGTCAACAGACTGTGCGAACTGATCGCCCTGTGCCTCGAAGAACTTCTGGTTCAGCGGGAAGAAGGACGGGAACGCCATCAGCGGAAGCAGGAATCCGCAAGGCAGGGACAGATGAACGACGAATGTCTTGTCATCCGGTGCCTCAACACCAAGCTCGCTCTTCTCCTTGGAACCGTCGATGACATCAGCGGCATTGACAACATTGATTGTGGAAGCGATGAAGTTGTACTCGGAAGCCAGATCCGGATCAACCAGTCTCTGCCATCCATAGACGAAATCTGCTGCGGTCACCGGATCACCGTTGGACCACTTGATGCCGTCTCTCAGATGGAATGTGTAGGTCAGACCGTCATCACTGACATCCCAGCTCTCTGCCAGGTCAGGCTGTGCCTGTCCCTGGGCATCCAGCTGTGTCAGACCGCCGATGCACATGGACTGCATGATGAAGGAGTTTCCATCCGTTGCAACATGATAGTCCATTGTGTTCAGATCGGCATCCATGGCAACTGTAACTGTCTTGCCTCCGCCTTCTGTTGTGGCAGCCTCACCGCCACCGGTGGAAGCTGCTGTGGAAGATGTTCCGCCGCATCCGGCAAGCATTGCAACTGACAACGCTAAAACCAGCGGCTTCTTGAAATCAGCCATTTCTAATTCCCCCTCTCTGGAATTACTTAGATACTACCTACAGTGAATTTCATTTTCAATAGCAAATGTTACAATTTTCTGAAATCTGGAATATTTTTCATGAAAATATTTATGAAAACATTTTTCCGACACATATATAAAACTGCCGGAGTACGATGCCCCGGCAGTTCATGTCACGCTTCCTTCTTCAGATGACGATAGTTGGTATCGGTGATCTTGAAGATATATCCGCTTACCTTCGGGTTGATCATCATAGCGCCGCCGTTCTGGTATACAGGCACACATGCATAATCATCCAGCAGTACCTTCTCAGCAGCGATCATGTCAGCCCATCTTGCCGCAGGATCCGCCGCATCCTCACCGGTCTCCGCCTTGTCCAGCAGTCCGTCATATTCCGGATTGCTGTAGGTTCCGGTGTAGCCCGGGGTATCTGACTTGAACAGATCCATGAATGTCTGCGGATCCTCATAGTCAGGTCCCCATCTGGTCAGACCGATTTCATAGTCATGATCCTTCATGAGCTGAAGTCTTGTCTTCTTCGGCTCCAGGTCCATATTCACTGTCAGTCCCGGAAGGTTTGTCTCGAGCTGCTGCTGAATATTCTCGGCAACAGCCTTGCAGGACTCACTGTCCTCATACAGCAGGGTAACAACCGCATCGCCTCCCAGTGCTGCCTTTGCCTTTTCGTAGGCTGCCTGTGCCTCGGAAACATCCTCAACAATCAGGTCTCCTGCCGTTTCACGGAAATCCACGCCATCAGGGCCATAGGCAAACTTGACCGGAATGAATCCTTCTGCCGGAACAGAGCCATCCTTCAGCACATTCTCAGCAATGGCCTTGCGGTCCAGTGCCTTGGAAATCGCCTCACGCAGATCCTTGTTCTGCAGTGCTGCATTCTCAAAGTTGAAATCCATTCTCCAGGAGAAGCCCTGCAGGTAGTTGAAGAATCCCTCGGTGTCCTTGTAGGAATCGACCTGTTCACTTGCAATCTTCACGAAATCGATATTGCCGCTTTCAAATTCCAGCAATGCAGTCTGGGTATCCTGCAGGAACTTGAACGTCACAGTATCCGTATAGATATGATCTGCATTCCAGTAATCCGGATTCTTCGTAAAAGTATACTGATTGCCGGTCTGCCAGTCTGTCATGGTATACGGCCCGCAGTAGAGCATGTCATCAATGCTCTGAGCATACTGATCGCCTTCCGCTTCAAAGAACTTCTGCTGCAGCGGGAAGAAGGACGGGAAGCCCATCAGGCTGAGCATGAAGGAACAAGGAAGCGACAATGTCACAACAAATGTAGAATCATCCGGTGCCGCAACCCCAAGTTCACTGAGATCCTTTTCACCGGCGATGACCTCATCTGCATTCAAAACGTGAATGGAGGAAAGGATGAAGTTGTATTCCGAAGCCGTGGCAGGATCTGCAAGCCTCCGCCATGCAAAGACAAAGTCATTGGCAGTCACCGGATCACCGTTGGACCACTTGATGCCGTCCCGCAGATGAAATGTATAAACCAGGCCGTCATCACTGATATCCCAGCTCTCTGCAAGATCCGGCTGTGCCTGTCCGTTTTCATCCTTTTCTGCAAGACCGGCAAGACACATTGTCTGCATGTTGAATGAAGTACCGTCTGTTGCGATGTGATGATCCATCGTGTTCAGATCAGCATCAATGGCAATCGTTATGGAACTTGTGTCCGTTGTTTCAGACGCTGCAGCGCTGCCTGCTGATGCAGAAGCACCTGAACCACATCCTGCAAGCATTGCACATGCAATAAAAAAAGAAGCCAGCTTCTTAAAGCTACGCATGACCTCACCCCCTTTGGATACCAGAAGATTAGTTCACATCCAGTCTGTATTCAACTGTATTTTCATATTCTTTCTGAAATTTATTAATAAATTTACATATCATTTTGTAATTATTTTCATTCTTACTCATAAGAAAATCCTGCATTCCTGCAGGACTTCTCTGACTTACTGATTGTCGCTCTTCAGTCCGTACTTCTTATTGAACTTCTCAACACGGCCCTGTGCCTGAGCGAATCTCTGACGTCCGGTATAGAACGGATGGCAGTTGCTGCAGGTGTCGACTCTGATTTCCTTCAGTGTGGATCCTGTTTCAAATTCGGATCCGCAGGAAGTGCAGACGACCTTAGCCTTGTAATAGTTCGGATGAATACCCTGTTTCATGACTCTTCTCCCTTCATGCCTTGGACCTCTGTGCGTGTCCAAAGAAAGTGCAGAGGTATATTAGCATACGGAAAACCGGTTGGCAAGCCGGAATTCAGGCAATCACCGCCCGTTCAGCCACGCCGCCTGCAGCTCTGAGCTTCTCATCGATCCGGTCATATCCACGGTCGATATGATACACATCATGGATCTCCGTCACACCGTCTGCGATCAGACCTGCAATGACCAGGCATGCCCCGCACCGCAGATCCGTAGCGGTCACCTTGTCGCCATACAGCCTTGTCGGGCCCTTGATAAGTGCTGTGCCGTTTCCGATCTCAATATCCGCTCCCATGCGCTGCAGTTCCAGGCAGTGCTTGAAACGTTCCTTGTAAATGGTATCCGTCACCTGGGAAACACCGTCTGCCTGTGTCATCAAGGCAGTCAGGGGCTGCTGCAGGTCTGTGGGAAAACCGGGATACGGCTTTGTCGTGACATCTGCCGCCTTCAGGATCCGGATGGCGCGCTTCACTTCAATGGAATCAATGCCGATGGCAAGATCCGCGCCCATTTCCTGCAGCTTGGATGTCAGCGATTCAATATGCTTGGGAATGACATTGGTGATCTTCACATCATCACCCATGGCTGCCGCAAGGATGACAAACGTTCCTGCTTCAATACGGTCCGGAATGATCTCATGGAAACAGCCGTTGAGATTCTGTACACCATTAACCGTAATGACATTGGTTCCGGCGCCGCGCACATTGGCACCCATCTTGTTCAGCAATGTTGCCACATCGATGATCTCCGGCTCCTTGGCGGCATTCTCAATGATGGTTTTCCCCTCTGCATACACAGCCGCCATCATGATGTTGATGGTAGCCCCCACAGAAGCGATATCCAGGAATATCTTTGCGCCATGGAGATGGTCTGCCTTGATCGTATAGCAGCCTCTGTCATAGTTCACATCTGCACCCAGTGCTTCAAAGCCTTTGATATGAAGATCAATGGGACGCGGGCCAAGATAGCATCCGCCAGGCATCTTCATCCTTACATAGCCATACTTTCCAAGCAGTGCACCCATGAAGTAATAGGATGCACGCAGCTTGGTAACCACATCATCATCAAGATCCACATTCTTCATGTTGGAAGGATCAATGATCAGATGATCTTCCTTCTCTGTGACATTGACATGCAGAAGCTTCAGGATCGCCGAAAGGTTTTCCACATCTGCAATCTTCGGAACACCGGTAATGGTAACCGGTCCGTTGGCAAGAACCGCTGCCGGGATCAGTGCCACCGTGGCATTCTTTGATCCGCTGACGCGCATCTCGCCCTTGAGCCTGTGCCCGCCCTCAATTCTGATTACTTCCTGCATGTATTGATCTCCCTGACCATTGCGGCCATTTCCATGACATCATTGACGGCATGATCCGCTTCACTGATATCCTGTTTGAAGCGCTCATCCCTGCGGGCAATGACCGTCATTCCTGCCCGCTTTCCGCTCTCTATTCCGGTTCTGCTGTCTTCATACACAATGCATTCCGAAGGCTTCACCTTCAGATGCGACGCTGCCTGCAGATAGATTTCCGGATCCGGCTTTGAATGTTTCACATTCTCGCCGCTTTCCATAAAGTCAAAATATCCCAGGATCCCCATTGCCTCAAGACTCTCCCTGATTGTATCAAGCGGAGACGAGGAACAGCAGGCAAGAAGATATCCATCCTGCTTCAGGCCTTTCAGTACTTCCGGAACATGCGGAAACATGATTTCCTGATACGGAGGCAGAGGATGCTCTGCATAGTATGCATCATTCACCTCGGCAATCCTCTTCACACTGACCTTATTGTTGAGAAGGCTCCGGAAATACCTGTACATCTCATTCACCGTCAGCCCCAGTGCCTTGTTCAAAGCCTGCATGTCGCCTGTATAGCCAAGCTCCTTCATGGTTTCGATGCTGCCCTTCATATACCATGCTTCGCTGTCATACAGAATGCCATCCATGTCAAAGAGAACTGCTGTGATCATTGCCGACTCCCGGGCCTTATTTTACGCGGAATGCATGAAAAAAGGAAGCCTCCCGGAGGAAGCTTCCCGTGATGTGGAATTGTGATTAAGCCTTGTGGTCAGACTCGAAAGCCTTGATCAGTTCCTCAGCCTTGGCAACAACTGCATCGCAGCCCGGCTTCAGAAGCTTACGAGGATCGTAGCCCTTGCCTTCCTTGTCCTTGCCTGCCTCAATGTACTCACGTGTAGCAGCAGCGAAGACAAGCTGCAGTTCAGTGTTGATGTTGACCTTGGAAACGCCCAGGGTAACAGCCTTGTGAACCTGCTCGAACGGGATGCCGGAACCACCGTGGAGAACCAGCGGCTTGCCGTTGACAGCCTTGTTGATCTCATCCAGACGCTCGAAGTTCAGACCAGCCCAGTTAGCCGGATATACGCCGTGGATGTTGCCGATGCCTGCAGCCAGGAAGTCAACGCCCAGACCTGCAACCATTGCGCACTCCTTCGGATCAGCGAGTTCGCCGGAAGATGTAACGCCATCCTCTGTGCCGCCGATGCCGCCGACTTCGCACTCAACGGAGATTCCCTTGCTGTGAGCAAGCTCAATGATCTCCTTAGCCTTGGCGATGTTCTCATCGATCGGATACTTGGAACCATCGAACATGACGGATGTGAAGCCTACCTCGATGCACTCCTTGGCAGCTTCATAAGTACCATGGTCCAGATGCAGGGCAACCGGAACCGTAATACCCATGGAATCATGCAGATCCCTTACCAGGTCTGCGACGACCTTGAAGCCGCCCATGTACTTTCCTGCACCGCAGGAGCACTGAATGATGACCGGGGACTTCATTTCCTCAGCAGCAGTCAGAATGCACTTCGTCCATTCAAGGTTGTTTGTGTTGAATGCAGGAATCGCATAGTGGCCTTCATGTGCCTTGTTGATCATTTCTGTAGCAGAAACCATTACCATAATCGCAATTTTCCTCCTGTAATTGGCTATTTCATTCTAATCCATTTTCAGATGCTTGAAAAGCATCATGAAACACGAAAAAAGGAGGCTTTCCTCAAACCTCCGTATGGATCAGTATGCTTCTGTGCTGCCTGGAATATCCAGCGGCTCCCGGACAACTTCTGATGCATCAGAGTCGTCATCGATGTCGCTTTCCACCTTGGCATGTGTCTCATCATAGGTGCGCCTGCTGCGCAGATCCCACTTGTTTCCCTTCAGGGCTGCGAAGCGGTTGTCCATCATGAGCTCGCTGTAGAACTGTCTCTTCTTCCTCGCCAGCTGCTCATCCGGAATCTTCATTGCCTTGGCAACATCCTGCCACAGCTTGGCAAACTCAACTTCCTTCTTGCGCTTGCTCATGCAGGTGTATGCTGCATCTGCCATTGTCATTTTTGTACTCATACTTTCTGAAATCCTCGCTTTTGATCAGGTTCCCGATCAGCAATGAACCCCGATGTCATTCCTTGCCAAATGACATCAGAATCATATTTACGATTTGTCTGCATGTCAATTGCATTTTCCCTTCTTTGTCAGTTTCCATGTCAGCCGCTGTCTTGTAACGGTCTGATCCCCGCTGACAATCCGGTACTCTGCCATCCAGAGATCATCCTCGCGGATGAATTCCTCCAGAACTGCATCAAGAACCATGTCTCCATATGGGCTGTGTACCACTGCCTGTCCTTTGCCCGTTACAGGCAGGACCGTTTCACTGCTGAATTCTGCTGAACGCTTCAGGATAATCTTCTCTTCAGAGAACGTCACCCGGTGCAGACAATGAGGATTCTCCTTTTCTGCATAGCTCAGCGTACAGTCTGAAAGAATGCCTTTTCCATCAGCAATCGTATTTTCTTTTCCTGAAAGCAGATCCAGACAGACAAGTTCTACATTCAGCTCCATACACGAGGTGTATTATACCGACGGAAAACAGAAAGTAAACACCAAAATGCGCGCAAATGTAACCGTTTGCAAAAATTTCACCCAAGGATTTCCTTCGGGAAGAAGATCCTGTCGTCGTTGTGCCTGGGTCCGTGCACCAGACTCCAGACAATGTTGCTGGCCTGCCCGAGCTCCTGGATTTCCCCATCATGCATGCGTACCCAGACCGGACTTCCATTCTCTCCTGTATAAGGAATATAAGGAGACTGTGCCACATCATCCTTGCCAAGATAATATCTCGGGTCATAGCCCTCTTTCTTCAGGAGGCTCCTGATCCTCCTCACGTTTTCAGAAGAGGCATCCATGTACTCAAACAGCCTGCGGTCAAGAAGTCTTGAGGCAAGATCCGCCGCAACAGGATCAGATCCCCTGGAAAGCACCTCAAAGGCATACGTGCAGCTGTATTCATCCAGCATGTAGTATTCCTGCAGCGTCAGTCTTCTCTTCCTGATCACTGCATTGAATTCAGGAATCGTCTCAGGGCACTTGCCTTCCTTGTTCAGATCCCTCAGACGCAGGAACAGCTTCCTGAGCATGTTTTCATAAGCCCTGGCCGTTGGATGGTAGTACACCTGCCAGTACATGTGGTACCTGGCCATGATGTAGTTCTCAACTGCATACACACCGCTTTCCTTGACGACAACCTTGTCATCCGCCACCCGCAGGACACGCAGGATGCGCTCCATGTCGAACTCCCCGTACTTCGTGCCGGTGAAGTAGGCATCACGCAGAAGGTAATCCATCCTGTCTGCATCCAGCTGGGCGCTGACAAGCTGCGGCAGGATCGGATTATGCGAAGCATGACGGATCACATCCGCCACATCCTTTGAAAGACCCGGTGCAGCCTCTTCCAGAATCCCCCGGATTTCCGGATCCTGTTCAATGATCCAGCATGTATATGCTTCATGGGAATCACGGAGAATGGATTCAAACGCATGGGAATACGGGCCATGGCCGATGTCATGCATGAGTGCTGCCAGCATGACCGTAACCTTTTCTCTTTCATTCAGTGCATTCTTCAGATCAGGAACTTCATTCACCATCCGGCGTACGATTTCATATACCCCAAGGGAATGGGAAAACCTTGTATGGTCTGCCGTATGGTAGACGATGAAAGCTCCGCCCAGCTGGCGGATCCTTCTCAGCCTCTGCATCCATTTTGAATTAATGCATTTCCATACCACTTCATAATCCACATGAATGTATCCATGCACCGGATCACGAAGCACCTTCACTTCATCTGTTCTTGCGAACATATCAATGATCCTCTTCCAGAAGGACAACCGCCTGGGCAAGCACACCTTCTCCTCTGCCCACAAACCCCATGCCTTCTCCACGGGTTGCCTTTACGCTGATCCGGCTCACATCACAATCCAGTGCAAGCGCAAAGTTTTCCCGCATCTTCTGGATATGCGGAGCCATCTTCGGTTTCTCGATCAGGATCAGCGTATCCGCATTGCCCAGATGATAGCCTCTTTCCTTCATCATCCTTGCACATTCCTTGAGAATGATCTGGGAATTCACACCTTCCCACTTCGGATCATTGTCCGGAAACCAGTGTCCAAGATCCCCCAGGGCAAGAGCCCCGAGAATCGCTTCCGCCAGGGCATGTGTCAAAGCATCCGCATCACTGTGTCCCAGCAGTCCTTTTTCATAAGGAATCTCCACACCGCCAAGGATGAGTTTCCTTCCTTCCACAAGTCTGTGAATATCCGTTGATTGTCCGATTCTCATATTCTGTTCTCCCTGTCATGCCTTGTGCTTCCATTGTATTCCAGACTGTTTCCATCTGCCTTACAAAACACTGCTTTCTTCCCGCCGTGCATCCTGCTGAATGCCAGATTGACGGTGCATTGATTTTCACATTCTTTCACAATTCTGATATGCCTTCATTAAGCCGCCTGAGCAGATTCCGGGCATTTTTCCGGAAACGTTTACAAAAACGTGTCATATAATAGAGCCATGAATAAATCATTCTCTTTGCCGAATTATGTAAAAACCGCCATCCGTACATTGAATGATGCAGGCTATGAAGCCTGGCTTGTCGGAGGTGCCGTACGTTCCATGATCCTTGGCAAAGCCGTTAACGACTATGATATTGCCACAAGTGCCAAGCCATGGGAGACAGAACGTGCCTTCCGTGGATTCCGTGTCATTGAGACCGGCATCAAGCACGGCACTGTTACAGTCATGATTGCAAAGCATCCTTTGGAGATCACCACCTACCGGACAGAAGGAGAATATGAAGATCACCGTCATCCGGATATCGTACGTTTCTCCACTTCACTTGAGGATGACTGTGCAAGACGCGACTTCACCATGAATGCCATCTGCTATCATCCTAAGGAAGGCCTCAAGGACTTCTATGGCGGCATTCAGGATCTTCAGAATTTCGTGATCCGGACCATCGGCGATCCGGATGCGCGTTTCAATGAGGACGCTCTGCGGATTCTGAGAGCTGTCCGCTTCGCAGCCCAGCTTGGCTTTGACATTGATCCAGACACAAGCGCTGCTCTCATGAGGCATATTGATGATCTGTACTATATCGCCATGGAACGCATCAACAGCGAACTATACAAAACACTGGAAGCGCCTTATTTCAAGGATGTCCTTGCAGAATTTGATTCCATCATTGTGCATCTGATTCCGGAAATCCGCGAGATCGACGAGACCACCTGGCAGGGAGTGCGCTACAACATCAGCCACAGTCCCAACGATGCCATGATCCGCACAGCGCTGCTGCTGGCTCCGCTGCACGATGCCACCAGATCCGAAAGCACGCTTCGTCGTCTCAAGTGCACGAACCAGTTCATCTTCGATATCATGGATCTGCTGAAGTACGGAACCATGCCGCTGAACAACAAGCTGGATCTGCTGCGAATCCTCAACAGAATCCACATTCCGTTTGAAACCTATGCCATGTACCGCTGCAGTATCAATCCCGCCATTAAGAAGGAAAATCTCATGCAGGCATATCAGGAACTGCTCGATGAAAAACAGTGCTGGAACATCAAGCAGCTGGCCATCAAAGGCAATGATCTTAAGGCCATCGGCTTAAAGGGAGAAGCAATTTCCATCGGCATGCAGGCATGCCTCAGAGAAGTCATGGAAGGAAGGCTTTCCAATACCAAGGAAGAACTGCTTGGTTATCTGGAAAGCATGAGAGCCTGAAAGCACATTATCATCACATTATGAAAACGGAGCCGCAATATGCGGCTCTGTTCGTTTTCTGAGTGCTTACAGCATCTTCAGATACTGTGCCTGCTGGTCTGCAGGGACCTTCAGTGCGTTCATGGCTTCTTCCGCGGAGAAGTTCAGACTGTCCATCAGGCTGTGAATATTGGCAAGCAGATTCTGTGTCATGCCTTCTGTTCTGCCCTCTGTTCTGCCTTCAGCTTTTCCTTCAGCTCTTCCCTCAGCTCTTCCTTCAGCCTTTCCTTCGGCTTTCCACTGATCCTTCATCTTTTCACCGT
>OMUX01000327.1 GCA_900314345.1 uncultured Erysipelotrichaceae bacterium
GTCTATGAGATCGCTGACCTGACGTACCATGTGATGGTGCTGATGGTGGAGCTTGGGATCAAGCCTGAGGAAATCCGTGCCGAACTGGAAAGCAGGCATGTCATCGACCACAAGGTCAAGCAGGAGAAGATGGCAAGCGACAATGACATCAAGTGAAAGAGCCGAACCAAAGGCTCTTTTTCCTTTCGGGACATATGACTTGCGTACTGTAATAATGAAAGCTACATTCTGCTCAGAAGAAAAAAAGACCACAATATAACAGAAACAAGAATGCCCGCAGTATTTGCCGGACACGGAAGCCCGATGCTCGCTCTTGAGCATACCCCGCAGACTGAGGAACTCACCTCCATTGGCGGCGGTGCAGCATGATGATGCCATGGCAGAGGACAGCCATGAAATGCAGATCAAGGCAATGATGATGCATGTGTATGAGCACTATGCAGAGCGGATCGACATGCACAATCATCCTGCATACTGGAACAAGGAAACTTATTCCTGGTGCAGCAAAGCCTGAAACGCACTCCTGAGGTATCATAGTTCAGGACAAGGGGAATAACAGGATTACATGACAGGACTATATGGCATTATCCAGATGCTCTACTGGGGCATCTATGCAATTGTATACGGGTATGTGAGCGTCTTTCTGTTAGGTGTCGGCTTCAGCAATACCGCAGAAGGGATGCTGGTATCCCTGGCGGCGCTTGGCGCAGCCTTCCTGCAGCCGATGATCGCATCCTATGCAGACCATAAGGGAGGCAAGGCACTCAAGCAGGTCCTGCTGGTGCAGGTGATCGTGTACCTTGTTTCAGATGCGCTTCTTTTCACCCTGTATATCAGCCAGGGAAATATCACCTTTATGGGCATCCTGTATGCCATGGAGATCCTGCTCATGCAGGTGCTGACCCCGTTTGTGTATTCCCTTGGCACCTTGAGCATCAAGGAAGGCGCAGACCTGGACTTCGGTCTTGCAAGGGGACTTGGCTCCAGCGGCTATTCCATCGCTTCCTTCCTTTCCGGAAGGGCTGTGGCAGCCTTCGGCATCCGGTTTGTGCCGCTTGTGTGTCTGCCGCTTTCCGTGATTCTTCTGATCCTTCTGGCACGGTTTCCCTACCATGGCACAAAGGCTGTGGTAAAGAAGACACAGCAGAAGGAATCCATGCTTTCCTTCCTGCACCGCTATCCGCAGTACACAAAGGTGCTGATCGGGGCATTGTTCCTGTACAGCTGCCATATGCTGGTCAATACCTTTGGCTGGCAGATCCTGGAAAGCAAGGGCGGCACAAGCACGCAGCTTGGTGTGGGCAATGCCATTTCCTCCATGACCGAAATCCCTGTCATGATCCTGTTCGGCAGGTATCAGAGCAAGGTAAAGCCGCATCTCTGGCTGATTGTCAGCGGTGTGTTCTATGTCATCAGAAGCCTTGGCTACATGTTCCTGCCATCTGTGAGCGCAGGCTTCTATCTCATGCAGTTTTTACAGATTGCCTCCTGGGCAGTGCTGTGCATCGTCACGGTCATCTATACCACGGATGTCATGGAGGAAAAGGATGAGGTCAGAGGACAGGCGTACTTCACCATGATGCTTTCTGTGGCAACCGTTCTTTCCTCCACGATCGGCGGCATCCTGCTGGATCACTTCGGCATCACCGTCATGCTCGGATTTGCCCTTGTATGTTCGTGCATCGGCACTGTCATCATGATTTCCGCAAGGAAGGAAAAATAATCATCATTGACCAGCAAGGCTTTCCATTCTGCAGCAATGCGGACCGGAAAGCCTTTTTTCAGCGCCACTGTATAACATTGTAAGCCAAAGACTGCAAGCAATATGTTTCAAAATGAGTTGACAACAAAGTTAGTCAGTATATACTAACTTGTGTTAGTTATAGAAAACTAACATTGAAAGGAAGTACTTATATGATGCCGTTGGTATTCGCTCCTATCGGTGAAGAAGTTGAGATCAAGAAGATCAATGGAACACCTGATGTGAAGCAGCATCTTTCCGACCTGGGATTCCATGAAGGCGGAAAGTGCACGGTGGTCAGTACTGTTCCGACAGGACTGATCGTCGGTGTCAAGGAAGCAAGGGTTGCGCTGGACCGCAGCCTGGCTATGAAGATCAATATCTGAGGAAAGGGGAAATTCTATGAAGACATTGAGAGATGCAGAGATCGGCAGCACGGTCAAAGTCGTGAAGATCCATGGCGAGGGCGCCGTCAAGCGCCGGATCATGGACATGGGCATTACCCGCAACTGTGAGGTTTATGTCCGCAAGGTCGCTCCGCTGGGAGATCCGGTGGAAGTGACAATCCGCGGCTATGAGCTGAGCATCCGCAAGGATGATGCACAGAACATTGAGATTGCATAAGGAAAAGGGGAAAAGAAAATGAGTATCAGAATTGCATTGATCGGCAACCCGAACTGTGGCAAGACCACGATGTTCAATGCACTGACCGGTTCCAATCAGTATGTCGGAAACTGGCCGGGTGTAACGGTTGAGAAGAAGGAAGGACACTACACCAAGGACAAGGATGTCATCATCACGGACCTGCCGGGAATCTACTCCCTGTCTCCGTACACACTGGAGGAAGTCGTCAGCCGGGATTACCTGCTGAAGGAAAAGCCGGATGTCATCATCGACCTGGTCGATGCGACAAACCTGGAGAGAAACCTCTATCTGACAACACAGGTATGCGAAGTCGGAATTCCGGTTGTCATGGCTCTGAACACGATGGATGTCTCCCGCAAGAGAGGCGACAAGATTGATACAGAGCGTCTGGGCAAGGCTATGGGCGTGCAGGTTGTCGAGACTTCTGCGCTCAAGGAAGAAGGTCTTGACGAGGTTGTTGAGGCAGCCCTGAAGCTTGCCAAGGACAAGAACGCACACAATGCCATGGCTTCCAAGGTCTTCAACGATGATGTTGAGGAAGCACTTGAAGCAGTGGACAAGGTCCTGCCTGCAGATGTTGTTGATCTGCAGGAGAGAAGATGGTATGAAGTCAAGCTCCTGGAGCGTGATGAAAAGGTCATTGATTTCCTGAAGCTTCCCGCTGATGTCATGGCAAAGATCGAGGCTGTGACCGCAGGCATCGAGAAGGATGAGGACAACGATATTGAATCCATCATCACCGATGCACGCTATGACTACATTGCAAGAGTCGTGAAGTCCTCCTATCACAAGGCAGGAACCGGCATGTCCACATCCGACAAGATCGACCGCATTGTCACGAGCCGTATCTGGGGCATTCCGATCTTCATCCTGATCATGTTCTGCGTCTACTATCTGGCCGTCGGCACGTTTGGTACCCTCATTACTGACTGGACAAACGATACACTGTTCGGCGAGATCATCTCCCCGGCTGTTGAGAACTGGATGGTTTCCATCGGTGCAGGCGATGTGGTCACTGACCTTGTCGTCAACGGCATCGTCGGCGGCATCGGCGCAGTTCTTGGATTCGTTCCGCAGATGGCTGTCATGTTCTTATTGCTTTCCATCCTCGAGGATGTCGGATACATGGCAAGAATCGCCTTCGTCATGGACCGTATCTTCCGTCACTTCGGTCTTTCCGGAAAGTCCTTCATTCCGATCCTGATTTCATCCGGATGCGGTGTGCCTGGCATTCTTGCCACAAAGACCATTGAGAATGACAATGACAGACGTCTGACCATCATGACCGCAACCTATGTACCGTGCGGTGCAAAGCTGCCGGTCATCGCACTGCTTGCCGGTGTCATGGCAGGGGAAGGCGGCTGGTGGGTCGCTCCGGTTGTCTACTTCATCGGCATCGGTGCAGTGCTCCTGTCTGCCATCATCCTGAAGAAGACTAAGTATTTCCATGGCCAGTCCGCTCCGTTTGTCATGGAGCTGCCTGCCTACCATATGCCGAGCTTCAAGACTGTCATGATGCATGTCTGGGAGAGACTCTCCGCTTACCTCAAGAAGGTCGGTACTGTCCTGTTCCTCTGCTGCATGGTGATGTGGTTCCTGTCCACCTATGGTGTCGCAGACGGACACTTCGGAATGGTTGATCAGGAATACTCACTGATCTCCTATATCGGCCGTGTTTTTGCATGGATGTTCATCCCGCTGGGATTCGGCAACTGGATTGCCGTGGCTTCCACAATCTCCGGCTTTGTTGCAAAGGAGTCCATCGTCTCCACAATGTCCATCCTGACAGCAGGTGCAGAGCTTGCTGAGGATGATGCAAGCCTCTGGGCAGCTGTCGGAACCATGTTCCCGGGCCAGTATCAGGCACTTGCAGCATTCAGCTTCCTGGTATTCAACCTCCTCAACTCCCCGTGCCTTGCTGCAATCTCCACAATGTCACATGAAATGAATGACAGGAAGTGGACATGGGGTGCACTTGCCTTCCAGAACATCAATGCTTATCTCATCACACTGATGATCTATCAGCTGGGCAAGCTGTTCCTCTATGGTTCCTTCGGTGTCGGCACAATATTTGCAATCGCAACCGCTGCATTCTACATCTATGGTGCAGTCCGCAAGGACAAGTACGTCGGCATGGAGTACGAAGTCAGACGTTCTGTTGACGCTGCATGACAAACGCCAACACATTCAAATCAATGGTTGGTGTGCTTCTGGCATTCGGTGCCCTGTACTTCATCGTACTGGGCATCGTTACCCTGAAGAACGCAATTCATAAGAAGCTGAAGCAGAAGAAGGAATCCTGAAATGCAGAAGGTAACCGTAAAAGTAGACGGCATGATGTGCGGCATGTGCGAGGCACATATCCAGGACACCATCCGGAATACCGTTCCTGATGCGGCAAAGGTCAAGGCGGACCGCAAGAAGAAGACGGCTGTATTCCTGACGGACAACGTCCCTGAGGAAAAGGTCATCCGCCGTGCCATCAACAAGACCGGCTATACCTATGTAGGCATGTCGGTGGAGGAAGCACAGGAAAAGAAAGGATTCTCCCTGTTTCACTGAAAGGAGGCAGAGCATGCAGGATCAGGATCGGCTGAGCATGGCCAAAGTAAGGTATCTTGCGGCCCTGTATGACCTGGATCCCCAGGGAAGGGGACTGCGCAGTGTGCAGGTTGCTGAAAGACTGAACGTCAGCCGTGCCAGCGTGCATACCATGCTTAAGAAGCTCAGGGACATGGGTTATATCAACATGGAGCATTATGGAATCGTCTACCTGACGGCAAGCGGCCATCGGGCAGCTGAGCAATGCAGTGCGTATCTTCGCAGGACACAGAGTAAAATGTCTGCGGAGGGCACATGCAGGGAAACTTCATCAGTATTCTGATCATTGCAGTCTGTGTCATAGCCGTTGTGCTCGGTGTACGGAAGATGCACAAGCGTACACAGGGCGGCTGCTGTGAACCATCTGACGGTGAAACCGTCAGACGGATCAGACCCAGAGGCCGCAAGAAGGATTATCCATATCAGGCGGATCTCAGGATCGACGGCATGATGTGTGACAACTGTGCCGCAAAGGTGGACAATACCTTCAACAGCGAACCAGGCATGATGTGTGCCACGGATCTTTCCAGCCATACAGCACATCTGTATGCTGAAAGGCAGTTTAAGCGGGCGGAACTGGCAGACATCCTGAGAAAAGCAGGTTCCTATACGCTGATGGATGTCAGCTGGAAAAAACCTCAGGCGCAATGAAAAAATGAAAAATCTTAAGAAAAGGCGGAATGATCACAAAATTCCGCTTTTTCTTCCGAAACTCTGTAAACGTTTCCAACAAGAAAAAACAAAAAAGTCAAAAAAATTCATCCGACCTCTTGAAATTCTGAAAGGGCATTCATATACTCAAGAATGTAAGCTGTAAACGTTTCCAGTAACGTTTCCATCCGGAGGCAAAGCAAGGAAACATACAGCTCTTCAATTGAATATCTGGAGGAAGAAATGAACACTAAGAAGTTATTCGCAATTGCATTATCTGCTGCAATGCTCGCCGGCTGCGGTTCTTCATCCGCTGCTGCTGCATCTACTGAAGCTGCTTCCACAGAAGCTGCTGCATCCACTGAGGCTGCTGCTCCTGCTGCAAGCGGAAGAGTCTATCTGCTGAACTTCAAGCCTGAGACTGATGAAAAGTGGCAGGAACTCGCTGAGACATACAACGAGCAGCAGGGCGGCAACGTTACAGTCCTGACCGCGGCTGACGGACAGTATGCAACAACAATGCAGTCCGAAATGGCTAAGTCTGCAGACCAGCAGCCGACAATCTTCAACATCGGCAACACTGCAGCAGCTCAGACATGGGATGACTACACACTGGATCTCAAGGACACATCCCTCTACAATCATCTGACTGACAAGTCCCTGGCTGTTGAATACAACGGCAAGGTCGCTGCAGTTGCTAACTGCTATGAGTCCTATGGCATTATCTACAACAAGACAATCCTCGATGCTTACTTCACTCTGCCGGATGCCAAGGCTTCCAGCGTTGACGATATCAACAGTCTGGATGTTCTCGAAGCTGTCGCTGATGATATCAATGGCCGTATCGATGAACTGAATGAGGCTCTTGCCGGAACAGCATTTGACGGAACACTGACAGAAGCATTCGCTTCCGCAGGCCTCGATGGTGGTTCTTCCTGGAGATTCTCCGGACATCTTGCCAACCTGCCGCTCTA
>OMUX01000075.1 GCA_900314345.1 uncultured Erysipelotrichaceae bacterium
GGGACTCATTGACGGAAAGCTCTGGGATGCAGGGCAGACCGACATGGAACAGGCCAAGGCAGGCCATGTGCAGGAAGTATCCTTTGAAGTGCTGGAGTACAACCATAACCTACAGCTGCGGGTGAACTACATCCGGGATCTTGATCAGGATGCCGTGGACTGGTCCCAGTATGTCATGGCCAGTGCCATTTCACAGGATGAACTCAAGGAAAGATTCAAGGGCTATGTGGACAGCATTTCCAATGAGAACTACAGGAAGCTGGTACAGGCGATGCTGGAGCGCTGCAATGCACGCTTCTTCCGCTATCCTGCCGCAAGCCGCATCCATCATAACTACATGGGCGGTCTTGCCGAGCATACTCTTGGCATGGCAGCGCTTGCCGAGGATGTAGCAGGCCTGTATCCCAACCTCGACCGTGATCTGCTCATTGCCGGGGTGCTAGTCCATGACATGGGCAAGACCGCAGAGCTTGGCGGCCTGATTTCTTCGGAATACACGGAAGAAGGCAAGCTCATCGGCCACATCAGCATCTGCCATGGCTGGCTGATGGAAGAAGCCATCAAACTTGGTTTACAGGATACAGAAGAAGCAATCCTCCTCAGACACATGGTGCTTTCCCATCATGGCAAGCATGAATTCGGCTCTCCTGTTCTTCCGGAGATTCCCGAAGCAGAGGCACTGTTTCTCATCGACAACATGGATGCCCGCATGAATACCCTCAGGCAGACGCTCAAGAACGTCAAGCCGGGAAACTGGAGTCAGAAGGTATTCGCCCTGGACAACCGTCAGTTCTATAAACCGAAGAAGGAGGACTGATCATGTCATTCACGCTTGGACTTGTACAGGCGATGCATTCCGTCCTTGCAAAGACGGGAAGAGGCGGATCCCTGCCCGGAGAGTTTGCCCTGCGCATGGATCCGGATTTCATCTCAAAGTTTAAAATGCCGCCGATCGTCGTGCTTGTCACCGGCACCAACGGCAAGACAACCACATCGAATCTGATTGCCGAGACATTGCGTGCCAGCGGCCTCAAGGTCATCAACAACCATCGCGGTGACAATCTGAATGTCGGTATTGCCACACTTCTGGCATCGGGTTCTGACAGCCGTTTCAATGTGCAGGCGGATGCCGCCGTCATTGAGGTGGATGAACTGACGCTCTACCGTCAGTTTAAAAACCTTCATCCCACCCATCTTGTCGTCACCAATTTCTTCCGGGACCAGCTGGACAGGGCAGGGGAAATGGAGACAATCATCCGCAAGATCATGGATGTCACACAGGACTTCACAGGGGATCTCATCCTGAATGCCGATGATCCCAATGTCCTGCGCATTGCGGACAATGCGAAGAAAGCAAATGTGCATCTGTTCTCCGTCGGTGAGAATGAAAAAAGCCGTACAGTGACCGATGAGGCCAGTGAAGGAAAGTTCTGCCCGAGATGCGGAAGACGCCTTCAGTACAGCTATTACCAGTACTCCCATATCGGCAGATTCACCTGCCCGTACGATGGGTACGGCCGGGTTGATCCAGAGCTGTACGTAACGTCCATCGACTATGACAAAGGCACGTTTACTGCCGAAGGAAAGGAATACCATTCCTTCATCAACAGCATCTATGCCATCTACAACTGTGCTTCCGTGCTGTGTCTGTGCAAGGTGCTGCACATTGACGGAAAATGCGCAAACCAGGTCTTTTCCACCTACCAGCTCAAGGAAGGAAGAAATGAAGTCTATCGCCTTTCAAAGCCATGTGTCATCAACCTGGTCAAGAATCCCACCGGTGCCAATGAAGTCATGAAATACATTGTCAGCCGGCCGGGTGACAAGAACATCTGCATCTTCTTGAACGACAATGACCAGGACGGGCATGATGTGTCCTGGATCTGGGATGCCCACTTCGAGCGTCTCAATGATCCGCTCATTCATACCATTGTCTGTTCCGGAAGGCGTGCCTATGACATGGCACTGCGTCTGAAGTATGAAGGTCTTGAGGATCATGTCAAGGTCATCACGGACAGCCATGAAGCCATCCACTGGCTGAATGAAGCCAACATGGACAGCTATGTCATCGCTACTTACACGGCATTGCATCCGACAAGGGCAATCCTGAAGAAAGAGGAGGGCCGGAAATGAACCTGAAGATACTGTGGATGTATCACGATCTGATGGATCTCTATGGCGACAAGGGAAACATCCAGGTTTTGAAGACACGCTGTGAAAAGCGTGGCATTGAATGTACGGTGGATACCTGCACGATCGGGGAACAGAGAAATCCGGATGACTATGATCTCTTCTTCCTTGGCGGAGGTGCCGACCGGGAACAGAACCTGATCCAGCAGGATCTCTTTGCAAGAAGAGATGCCATAGAGACAGCCATGGACCACAAGACCGCGTTCCTTCTGATCTGCGGCGGCTACCAGTTATTCGGAAAGTACTACAAGGACCAGGATGGAAAGATGGTCGACTGTCTGGGCTTCTTCGACTACTTCACGGAAGCCAGCGACCGGGATCACCGCTGCATCGGAAACATTGCTGTGAAGGTACACATGGACGGACAGGAGTTCCTTGCTGTGGGATTTGAGAACCATGGCGGCCAGACAAGGAATGTCACAACAACGTTTGCGGATGTACTGTCCGGACATGGCAATGAATACAAGAGTGCCAAGGAAGGCTTCCTGAATGATCAGGTGCTGGCTACCTACATGCACGGACCGTTGCTGCCGAAGAATCCGAAGATTGCTGACCTTGTGATTCAAAGAGCCCTGAAGAAGCGTCATCAGGATACAGAGCTGAAGCCATTGGATGATACATGGGAAGATGAGGCAAGACATGTCATGCTGCAAAGACTCGGCGTGAAGGAGGAAGAGAAATGATCACAGCAGTCAGATATTATTCCAGATCCGGCAATACACGGGCACTGGCGGAAGCCATTGCCAAAGGTGCAGGCTGTGATGCCATCTCTGTCACAGCACCTGATGCGTCCTGGAAGGGAACCGTGGATGTCCTGTTCATCGGCGGCGCACAGTATGCTTACGGTCTTGACCGGCATCTGAAGAAGTACATTCAGGAACTCAAGCCCACCAAGGTGAAGAAGGCGGTTGTCTTCTCCACCACATGGCTCAACAAGCATTCCATTGAAATGCTGAAGAAGATGCTCAAGGACAAAGGCATTGAGGTAGAGGAACAGTATCTCTATGCAAAGAACAGGCCGACGCCGGAATATCTGGAAGAGGCCGGAAAGTTCGCTGAGGAATACACAAAGGACTGAACGGAAGGCTCTGAACTGAACAACAAATTCAATTCAGAGCCTTTTCTCCTGCCTGATGGGTATAGAATAATGCCATGTCAGAAACCAGACTGGATCACAGTTCCATGGTGAAGGAAACCATCCGCATTGCCTGGCCGGCTGTGCTGGAATCTTTCTTCATCTCCCTTGCCGGTATGATCGATACCATGATGGTATCCTCCATGGGAACGGCTGCTGTTGCGGCAACAGGTCTCACCGTTCAGCCGAAGTTCATCACCCTGGCAGTGTTCTTTTCCTGCAATACAGCAGTCTCAGCACTGGTCGCAAGAAGAAGGGGACATCAG
>OMUX01000328.1 GCA_900314345.1 uncultured Erysipelotrichaceae bacterium
AAACCTCATTATCTTGCCGTGTGGATTCGTGATGATCAACATCGTGGACATATCATACTTGGCGCCAAGCTTCTTCAGATCAACATCCACAATGGCATCTCCTGCCTTCACCTTGTCACCCTGCTTCTTTCCACGCAGTCTGAATCCATCACCGTTTGCATTAACAGTATCAATGCCAATGTGAACAAGAACCTCCACACCATCCGCCATCGTGATGCCGAATGCATGACCTGTCGGAAAGCACGCTGTCAGTTCGCCGGATGCCGGTGCACAGACCGTCACCTTGTCGCCATCATATCTGAATGCAACACTTTCACCCATCATCTTCTGGGCAAACACCGGATCACTGACACCCGAGACATCAATCAGATGTCCGTCCGCCATGGCAACGATATCATCCGCAGCAACATTCAGTTCCGGCTCCTCTACAGCCGCTTCCTTCTTCCCGAACAGATTGCCAAACAAACCCATATTTCATCCTATCCTTTCACTCAATGTTATAAATCCTCCGATACATTTCCTTCATCTTCAGATATTTTGAACTCAGCTTACCGCTTCTTGTCACGTCCGGATCATACCTGTGGTCCACAGAGGACTCCGCTGCATTTGAAAATGCTTCTTCAAAGGACGGATAGACACCCTGGGATGCCAGAGCCACAACCAGAGCTCCAAGAGAAGTTGATTCCGTATCCTTCAAGCGGTACAGCGGAATTCCGTAGGCATCTGCCTGCATTTGGTTGATGATCGGCATATTTGTCATGCCACCGCTGATATAACCTGTTTCCACCGGAATCAGCTGCCTCATGTGATCAATATTCTCACGTACATTCAGAAAAATCCCGTCCAGCAATCCTGCAAGCATCTCTGCTCGTGTAGTGGAAAGAGACAGATTACAAAACTGTGCATGCGCTGCCGTATTCCAGTCCGGGGTTGTCCTGCCCTGGAAATCCGGAAGCACAAGCAGACTGGAATCCCTGCCATACTGGTCTTCGATATCCTCAGCCAGCTTTCCATAGTCAAATACGGCATCATAGAAATTCCGGATGAACCAGTCAAACGCACATCCGCAGGAAGGCACATTCGCCTCCAGAATATAACTTCCGGCAACCGAGGAAGCATTGCAGATAATGGACTGATCCAAATTCTCAGGAACGCTGTCACAGGCTGTGGTCAGATAGGCACCTGTGCCGAGGACGATGGATACCCGTCCTTGCTTGTAGACGCCGATGCCGACTGCTGCACACTGCTGATCACCGCCAGAGGAACATACCGGTATTCCGGAAGGAATCCCTGTACGCTCTGCAAATTCTCTTGTCGTGAAGCCAAGGGTCTCACCTGGCTGATGAATCTCCGACAGCTTGTCTCTGTCCAGGTCAAACAGTTCAAGCATTTCCATGGACCATTCACACTTCCGGATATCCATCAGATTGGAACGGCTGGCATATGTACTGTCCGTCTTGTACTCCCCGCTGAGAAGATGAATGAGATATTCCGGAATCGTGACAATGTGTGCTGCACGTTTATAAATCTCCGGGGCATTCTCGTGGATCCAGACCATCTTTGACCCTGAGTACACCGTATTGATCCTTGTCCCTGTTACTGAAAAGATCCTTTGATTCATCGGGCTGAACCGTCTTACAATCTCTGCATTCCGTTTATCCTGCCAGTAGATGAAATTCATCAGAGGATTTCCATCCTTGTCCACCGGTACGATGGAAGAACGCTGCGAGGTAATTGTGATCAGGTCGACCTCCTTATGATTCTGCCTGCAGTATTCAGCTATCCCTTTGGCATTCTCATACAGTGCACTCTGAAGCACCTCCGGCCTCATTTCCACCCGGACATCCGAGATGGCATCAGCCGTGTACTTGTACTGCTTTGTACACAGGTTCTTTCCTTTTTCGTTGAACAGGACGCCACGCATGCTGGAGGAACCGACATCAAATACAAGGATATTCATCAAAGTTCCTTCCCGTTGGAAGCGATGACTTTCTGGTACCAGTAATAACTGTCCTTAGGATACCGTTTCAGATCCATCAGATCCATATCTGTCCGGTTAACGTAGATCAGACCGTATCTCTTCTTAAACCCCTGATGAGAGCTCAGAAGATCGACGATAGACCATGGGCAGTAGCCGAAGACATTCACACCGTCTTCCAGTGCCTCGC
Organism: uncultured Erysipelotrichaceae bacterium; assembly: GCA_900314345.1. GTDB lineage: Bacteria > Bacillota_I > Bacilli_A > Erysipelotrichales > Erysipelotrichaceae > Bulleidia. The sequence goes on from OMUX01000328.1 coordinate 2,169, forward strand.
CGATCGCCTCAATATGCTTCTTCATGTAGTCAATCCGGTAGTCATCATGAATCTTCCCATCTTCCGTCAGCACATCCGCCGTACCCAGTCCGTTCTCCGTGATGATCAACGGCAGATGATATCTGCCATAGTACTCGTTCAGGACAATGCGCAGTCCGATCGGATCAATCTGTGCCCCATATTCCGTCGCCGCAAGATTCGTGTTCTTCTCGATCTTCCAGTAACCATACATGTTGTAGTCAACTTCATTGAAGCCTTCCTCGCGCAGACCCTTAGGATGATCCTCATCTGCCGGCAGATACCTTGCCGTCAGTGTCCGGTAGTAATTCAAAGCAATAAAATCCATCTTTGCCGACTTCAGAAGCTCTGCATCTCCTTCTTCCGTCTTGGGAACAATATCCTGTTCCTTCAGATATGCCATGTAATATCCAGGATATTCTCCGTAATAGTGCATATCCAGACAGTAGTCTGTCTTGAACAGGTTGTTCTGCCTTGCAGCCCAGACATCCTCCGGCTTATTGGAGTACGGATAAGTCACC
>OMUX01000330.1 GCA_900314345.1 uncultured Erysipelotrichaceae bacterium
GCCAGATGCCGGTGCTGACATGGTTTTCCTTTTAATCCCTCAGTATCTCAAGCAGTGTTCCCTGTTCATTCATAGCTTCACGATATCGGTGAGTGAATATTCTCATACAGATCATGCATGTCTGTACGGAAACGTACCTGTTTTCTGATCGTGGTATAATAAATGAGCAGGATAAGGAGGCGCATGATCATGTATCAGGTCAACGATGTGGTTGTTTTCAGACGCAAGGTATGCCGTGTCATCGGGAAGGAAAAGAGTGATTTCACCGGTGAAATGTGCTATGTGCTGGAACCGTACAATGCAGAGGAAGGACAGTCTGTCCGGATGCTGGTGCCGGTATCCAACAAGGGCGGCCATCTCAGAAGCCTTGCCACAAAGCAGGAGATTGATGACCTGTGCAGAAGGGCGGATGATGTGGAGCTCCTTGAAAGCAAGCCGGCCAACATGAAGAGCCTGTATGCGGCGATCATGAAGGGTGATTCCCTGGATGAACTGGTCAGCGTCATCAAGACGAGCTACCTGCGCAACCATGAACGTGCACTGAACCATAAGAAGCTTGCAAGCATTGATGAGGAATACCTGAAGAAGGCAGAAGACTTCCTTTACAGTGAGATGTCCGTAGCCCTTGGCATTCCTTATGAAGACTGTGCAGACTACTTCCGGAGGGAAGTTGCACAGGCCCAGGCGGAAAAGAAAGCTGCATAACCATGAACGAGACATTGCTGCAGGGATTTGAGTGGTATCTGCCGGCGGATGGTCTGTTCTGGAAGAAAGTGAAGGAGCTCGCTCCTTCTTTTCGTCATATGGGAATCACCGGCATCTGGCTGCCGCCGGCATACAAGGGCAGTGCAGGTGCCGATGATGTGGGATACGGGGTCTATGACATGTATGACCTCGGTGAATTTGATCAGAAGGGCACTGTGCGTACCAAGTACGGCACAAAGCAGGAATACCTTTCTGCAGTGCATGCACTGCAGAAGGAAGGCATTGCCGTCATTGCGGATATCGTCATGAACCACCGCATGGGCGGGGATGAAAAGGAAGTGATCTCTGCAGCAGAGGAAAACGGCTGCGACCGTACTGCCGATGTTTCCTGCGATCAGAAGATCACAGCCTGGACGAAGTTTACCTTTCCTGGAAGAAAGGGAAAGTATGATCCGTTTGTATGGGATCATACCTGCTTTGATGGAACGGACTGGGATGAGAATGTCCATCATGCGGCCGTGTACCGGTTCCATGGCAAGACATGGGACGAGGATGTGGATCCGGACAACGGCAACTATGACTACCTGATGGGCTGTGATCTGGATCTTTCCAGTGCCAAGGTACAGGAGGAGATGAAGCAGTGGGGACACTGGTACATGGATACCGTGCATCCCGATGCTTTAAGACTGGATGCTGTGAAGCACATGTCATGGCACTTCGTGGAAGACTGGATCAATGACATGCGCAGTTATGCAGGCAAGGATCTCTGGGCCGTCGGTGAATACTGGAATGGAGATCTTTCGAGACTGCTTGCATATCTCGGCAACAATCACAGATGCATGTCATTGTTTGATGTATGCCTGCACTATAAGCTCCAGCAGGCTTCCTCAAGCAACGGTGACGTGGATCTTTCAACACTCTTTGACAATACGCTTGTCTCTGCAGATCCCATGCATGCCGTGACATTCGTGGACAACCATGACACCCAGCCAGGCCAGGCACTGGAATCTTTTGTACAGGGATGGTTCAAGCAGGCGGCCTATGCCTGCATCCTGCTCAGGGAGGCAGGGCTTCCCTGTGTGTTCTGGGGTGATCTCTATGGCATTCCGCATGACAGGATTCCTGCTGTCAGAGGACTTGCAAGACTGATCAAGCTCAGAGAACAGTATGGCTATGGAAAGCAGGATGACTATCTTGATGACAGGGACTGCATCGGCTGGGTGAGACACGGGGATGAGGAACATCCGGATGGTTATGCCGTCGTTCTGACAGACCGGGATGCCAGTGCAAAATGCATGCATGCGGGCTGTGAACATGCCGGCGAAATTTACATCGATATTCTCGAGAACTGTCATGACAAGGTCACTGTCAACCAGGACGGCAATGCCATCTTCCCTGTCGAAGCGGGAAGCGTGAGTGTGTGGATGCCCGAGAAGTGCAGCCAGGATCTTCTGCATATTGCACTGTGATGTCTGTGCTTTGTATCATTGAGACTGCATGAAGAAACCATTTGAAGAATACCGAGGATTGCGAAGGGAGAACTATGTTCTCTTTTTCGGCAAGGTCGTGACATCCCTTGGCTCCATGGTCTGGCCCATGACAACCATGATCCTGTCGCAGAAGCTCGGCATGGATGCCGGTACGATTGCCGGTGTCCTGATGCTTGTGAGCATCGTCAGTATTCCTCTGGGTCTTCTGGGCGGAAAGCTGGCAGATCACTGTTCAAAGAAGAAGGTCATTGTCGTCTGTGATCTGATCTCTGTCAGCGGCTACATCATCTGCGCCATCCGGAAGCTCGATCTTTTCAGCATGGTATTGTTTGCCATTGCGGCACTCTTGCAGCAGCTGGAATCCCCGAGCTACAGTGCATTGGTGGCGGATATCACATATCCGAAGGACAGGGAGCGTGCCTACAGCCTGAACTATCTTGGCACAAACCTTGGCATGATGCTGGCTCCGACCATCGGAGGCTTGTTGTTCAAGAATCATCTGAACCTGGCCTTCCTGATCAACGGTGTATCCATCGGAAGCAGCACACTGCTGATCTGGTTCTTCCTGAAGAATACGGAACGGGTGAGTGACGAAAGCTCTGTCTATGAGAAGGCTATGGAGCAAAGCAGTACCTGGCAGGTACTGAAGAATAACCGCCTGATCCTGCTGTATATTCTCATTACAGCCATTGCCTATGCCGTCTACTGCCAGTATTCCTACCTCATGCCATTGGATATGGGAATTGTGCATGGCGAGGACGGTGCAGCAATCTTCGGTACGCTGAGTTCCCTGAACTGCATCGTTGTTGTCATCTTCACACCATTGATCACAAGATATTTTCAGAAGGTGAGGGAGTGCGGCAAGATGATCATCGGACAGGCACTGGTTGTTCTTGGCTACATCCTGTTCCGCGGGAATCTCGGTACAGTTCCGCTTTACTATGTTTCCATCCTGCTGTTCACCTGGGGTGAGATCTTCCATACACTTTCCACAGATCCTTATCTCACAAGAAGGATTCCGGAGAATTTCAGAGGCCGCATCATGTCCGTTTCTGCGGCTGTTTCAGCACTTCTGTACGCACTTTCTGAACCACTTGTCGGAAACACTTATGACACCCTGGGCAGCAGGGCAGCCTGGAGAACTGTCATTCTTGCCGGAGTGGCTGGTGTGATCCTGACAGGCATCCTGGATGTTCTTGACCACAGAAGATATCCGGATCTGTACCACTGATCTTAAGTACAGGAAATCATA
>OMUX01000334.1 GCA_900314345.1 uncultured Erysipelotrichaceae bacterium
TTCAACATGTACTGCCTATTTACCCATATAAGACTCTGACTACCCGATTATAGAAAAGGAGATATTATTTATGGAACTTGAAGAATTCATGAACAGCGAAACATTGACATTGGAATTCAAGAAGGATCTCCCGAAGGAAAAGGAACAGTATCTCAAGACTGCAGTTGCCTTTGCCAACGGCAATGGAGGGAAGATCGTATTCGGAGTCAGGAACAATACCTGGGAAGTCGCCGGGATTTCACGGGATGATATCTTTGCTGTAAAAGATGAGGTCGTAAACTCGATTTACGATTGCTGTGAACCGAGAATTGTGCCAGAGGCAGGTATCACAACAATTGACGGAAAGCTGGTTCTTGTTGTGACGATTCACGCTGGAATGCAGAAGCCATATTACATTATAAGCAAAGGTATGATGAATGGGACTTATGTCCGTGTATGCGGCACCACCAGACAGGCGGAAGATTTCACGGTCAAGGAACTGCACTTCATCAGTACCAACCGTCATTTCGATCAGCTGCCTGCAGCACAGCCGGTATCTGAAGAAAGAATCCACGCATTATGTCAAAGACTTACTGCACATGCCAGGAAGCGCTGCAAGGAGCTGGGAAGAGAAGGACAGCTGGATGAACTTTCAAAAAGTCATTTGCTTTCCTGGAATGTACTGACAAAACGTGACGGAAAGATCTACCCTACCAATGCTTTTCTTCTCCTGGAAGGTACCAGTGATGAATTTCCTGACTCCATGATCCGCTGTGCGTGTTTCAAAGGAACCGTCCGTAATATCATCATCGACCGGATGGATATCACAGGCCCTGTAGACGAACAGGTGGAGGAGGCGCTTAAGTTTGTTCTGCGCAACCTGCACCTCGGTGCCAGGATCGAAGGCGCACAGCGGGAGGATATTCTGGAACTTCCCAGGGACAGTATCAGGGAGATGATCGCAAATGCTGTCTGCCATCGTTCCTATATGGTGCCTGGAAAAATACAGGTTGCCATTTACGATGATCGAGTGGAAGTAACTTCGCCCGGAAGGATGAGTCCGGAGCTGACAATTGATGAATTAAAAAACGGTCATTCCATCATCCGCAATGAAGCAATCGCTGCCGTGTTCGTATGGACACATCTGATTGAAGGGTTTGGCTTAGGAATTCCGAAAATCTTTGATGATTCCGAGCGGTATGGTCTGAAAGAGCCGACGATGGGAGATATTGGTACCAGTTTCCGCATTTCCATGTACCGCCGTGATTTTGAATTCGATGAATTCGGTGTCATGGAGCCGACATTTCGGTACAACGCCGGCAGGGAACATGCGAATGACACACCCGCTGCCATCCTGAACGTACTCAGAAAACATCCGGAATACTCCCAGGCTGACATTGCAAAAGAGACGGGCATTGATATCAATAATGTGAAATATCATGTCAGGATGCTGAAGGAAAAAGGAAAGATCAGAAGACAAGGCACAAGCCACAAAGGAATCTGGATCGTGCTCTAGACCAGTGAAAGCCCGGCAGAACCGGGCTTTCATTGTCATTGCATATGATTATTTCTTCTTTGGCTTTGGATCACTGAAGCGGAATACTGCACAGCCATAAGGCTTCAGCGGATAGCTGATGTGGTAAGGCTGCCCATCGCATTCACCTTTGGAAGCAGTGAATGCTGTCTTTGCATCCTTGAGACCGGAACCCTCTTCATTGAGCACAAGCGTATATCTTCCGGCATGCGGAACACCAACCATATAATCGCTTCTTTCCATCGGTGTGAAGTTGATGACAAACAGGAGGTTGTCCTTTCCCGTACCATCCATTCTCATGAAGGAGAAGATGGATCTTGTATTGTCATCGGCGTTGATCCACTTGAAGCCATCCCAGGAATCATCCTTGGCATACATTGCCGGATACTTCCGGTAGAGATGCAGGAGGTCGCGGAAGAAGAGCTGCAGGTCCTTGTTGTAAGGCTTGTCAGATTCCCACCAGTCCAGGGACACTTTCTCATCCCACTCATGGGACTGGGCAAAGTCCTGGCCCATGAACAGCAGCTTCTTTCCGGCATGACCGAACATGAACAGGTATCCTGCCTTGAGGTTGGCAAACTTGTCTACCTCATAGCCAGGCATCTTGTTGATCATGGAACACTTCAGATGAACGACTTCATCATGGGAAAGCACAAGGATGAACTTCTCGCTTGTGGCATAGCTCATGCCGAAGGTCATCTTGTTGTGGTTGTCCTTGCGGAACAGAGGATCCAGCTTCATGTAGTCCAGGAAGTCATGCATCCAGCCCATGTTCCACTTGTAGGTGAAGCCAAGGCCGTCATCTTCCGGTGCTGCAGTGATCTTCGGCCATGCCGTGGATTCCTCGGCAATGATGATCGTGCCGTCCTTGCGTCCTCTGATCACACTGTTGAGATGCTTGAAGAACTCAATGGCATCGAGGTTTCCGTTTCCACCGTATTTATTCGGCACCCATTCTCCTGCCTTGCGGCCATAGTCCAGATACAGCATGGAAGCCACGGCATCCACTCTGAGTCCGTCAATGTGGTACTCATCATACCAGTACAATGCATTGCCGATGAGGAAGTTCCTTACCTCAGGCTTGGAGTAGTCGAAGATCTTCGTGCCCCAGTCCGGATGTTCACCCTTCCTCGGGTCTGCATATTCATAGCAGGGTCCGCCGTCAAAGTCCGCCAGGCCATGGGCATCCTTCGGGAAGTGTGCCGGCACCCAGTCCAGGATGACGCCGATGCCATGCATGTGCAGGTAGTCGACAAAGTACTTGAATTCCTGCGGTCCGCCATAGCGGCTTGTCGGGGCATAGTAGCCTGTAACCTGATAACCCCAGGATCCATCATACGGATACTCTGCAATACCCATGAGTTCAACATGCGTATAGCCCATCCATGTGCAGTATTCCGTGAGCTGTTCCGCAAGCTCTGTGTATGTCAGGAAGCCGTCCTTCTCTTCCCTGTCTGCTCTCTTCCAGCTGCCAAGGTGGCATTCATAGATGGCCATCGGGGATGCGAATGTATTGGTCTTTGCCCTCTGTGCCATCCACTTCTCATCATCCCAGTGGTAGCTGTCAATGTCTGCCGTAACACTGGCTGTGCCGGGACGGAACTCTGCCTCAAAGGCATACGGATCTGCCTTGTAGAGCAGGTCTCCGCTCTCTGTCATGATGGCATACTTGTACAGTTCGCCATACCCCATGTCTTCAATGAAGCCTTCAAAGATGCCGGACTTCTCCAGCGGCAGCATATAATTAGCAGTCGGATTCCATTCATTGCGGTCGCAGACGATGGAAACAGCCTTGGCATGCGGTGCCCATACAGCAAAATGCATGCCATCCTTCCCGTTGAGCTTTGCCCTGTGGGCGCCCATCTTCTGATAGACCTTGTAGTTTGTTCCCTGGCCGAAGAGATACCGGTCATAGGCGGTCAGGAATACCGGATCCAGCGGTACTTCCTTTGGTGTTTGAGGCTTTGCGGTACGCTTTGGTTTTCTTGCGGCTGTAGTCTTCTTTTTCTTGACGGATGCAGTATCAGGCATGATAACCTCCCTTTTCATACCGGACGCTTGAGTCCCTTGCGATGATGGTTCATGATGGAAACGGGATTCTTCGTCCGTTATCTTCTTCTATCAATTTACCACCTGCAGGCAAAATGGTGAAGCAGGGAATCGATTCCCTGGCCGCATTTCATACATCATCCTGAACCTGTCTGCAGAATGGTATAATGCAGGTATATGAAAAACAAATCAGAAATGCCGCTTTACGGCTGGATTGTGTCAGTGATTGCAGGAATGTTCCTTGCCTGGATGGTGCTGCCGTTGATTTCCTCTGTCGTGGAAGCATTTCAGCTGCTGTACACCTATGG
>OMUX01000335.1 GCA_900314345.1 uncultured Erysipelotrichaceae bacterium
CCAGAAGCCCGTGCCAAGATAGTTTCCTTTCTGCGAAAACACATCCACCAGAGCACCGTTTTCTATATTTTCCGATGCCTCGATGATCTCATCTTCATATACCCAGGGATGTCCGTCCTTGATCCGGTTTTCCTGCTTCTTTGTGACTGTACTCCTTGGAAATGTTCTTTCCTGCTTCATGATAAACGACTCCTCTGCCAAGCAATGGTAGCACATGGTTGTTTCTGACAGAAAGAAAATACTGCATTGCGCAGTACTTTCCTTTGTGATCTGTAATTATCTGGTACCCTTGTCGTAGGGGATGCCTTCTGCCTTCGGGGCAGCGGAATTCTTCGACGTGAATGCCAGGACGACAAGTGAGATGATGTAAGGCATCATGTTGTAGATCTTGGAATCGATATTCAGGGCACGCAGCCATGCAAAGCCGGAATACGTGTTGGAAAGAGCACGGAAGAATCCGAACAGCAATGCTGCACCGGCAATCTTCGTCGGCTTCCACTGACCGAAGATCATAACAGCCAGAGCCAGGAATCCGAAACCGGCAACACCCATTTCAAACTTCCACTCAGATACACCGGCAGTGATATAGACAATGCCGCCAAGACCGCCCAGCAGACCGGAAATCAGCACACCGGCCCAGCGCATCCTGTAGACATTGATACCGACGGAATCAGCAGCCTGTGGATTTTCACCGCAGGCTCTTAAACGGAGGCCGAATTTCGTACGGTAGAGGACAATGTTGGCAAGAATCAGGGCAGCAACAGCCATGATCATGAACCAGTTGAACTCAAAGCCATTCATGTTGACGACCAGCAGCTTCTTCTGATCGATGTACTGCAGGGTTGTGGAGACATTGTTAGGATCCTTGGCAGAGTTGATGGATCTTACCAGGACCGTTGCGACTGCTGTCGCAAGCAGGTTCATGGCGGTACCGATCAGAGTCTGGTCTGCCTTGAAGTTGATGCAGGCAACACCCAGCAGGACGGAATAGGCAATGCCGAACAGGATAGCCCATACCGTGACTTTGAGAACCATCACACCGGCAGCGACATCAGCAGAAGTGTTGTTCATGGCAAGAGCTCCGCCAAGGGCACCCATGACCATGATTCCTTCCAGACCCAGGTTGATGACGCCGGAATGTTCAGAGAAGCAGCCGCCCAGTGCGACAAGCATCAGCACGGATGCGAAGATCAATGTGTACTGAATTAACAGCGTCATGCGTTCTTCCCTCCTTCTTCCTTCTTTTCCGCCTGGAGTTTCTTTTCCTCACGGGCTGCAATGCTCTTGTTCATGGTGTACTTGAAGAACAGAACGAAGCCGCAGAGATAGATGATGACGGAAGACATCAGATCAGAGATCTGGGAAGGATAGATGGACTTGTCGATGAGGGCACCGCCGTCCGTAATGTGCTGGATGAAGTAGGAAGCGAAGATCGTGCCGATCGGATTCAGTCCGCCCAGGAAGGTTGCGGCAATGCCGTTGAATCCCATGCCTGGAACGGAAGTCTGTGTTGTAGACCATTTCTGATAACCGGAAAGGAACAGGAATGCTGCACCTAGTCCTGCAAGGGCACCGCCGATGGCCATTGTAACGATGATGTTCTGCTTTTCCTTCATACCGGCATACTTTGCGGCATCCTTGTTATAACCCGTAGCAATCAGCTCATAGCCAAACTTTGTCTTGTTCAGCACGACCCATACCAGAATGGCAATGATAATAGCCAGCGGCACAGCAATCGTGACCGTTGCGTTGTTGGAGAACAGCTTGTCAAGGCCCGCATTCGGCAGCACGGACCCAGGGCTTGTGGCGACGAGATCCTTTGTATACGGGGATGCGCTGTCCTTGACGGCGTCTGCGGTGAGGATCATGTTTGCAAAGTACAATGTGATCCAGTTCAGCATAATGCCGGAAATGACTTCGTTGACGTTGCGGTAGGCCTTCAGGGCACCGGTGATCACACCAAGCAGGGCACCTGCAAGCATGGCAAGGATCAGACATACAAACCAGTTTGCATGCCATGCCAGTGCTGCATACAGTGCAGCAGCGGCACCTGCTTCATACTGTCCGGCAGCGCCGATGTTGAACAGGCCGACCTTATAGCAGAAGCAGATGGACAGTGCGCACATCAGAAGCGGTGCAGTCTTGACAAGTGTATTGCCCAGCACTTTGAGACGTGCCGGTGCGGTAGGTCTTGTCATCCAGTTCAGGAAGATGGTCCTGATGGCACTGCCTGCCCCTTCCGCATTGATGAGCATCAGAACGATCCAGCCGATCAGGAAGCCCAGCAGGATGCAGATGAGGGATGAGAGAATGGTCTGTACTGCAGGCTTCTTCAAGAAGCTTTCCTTTGTCTTGTCCATCTCCTTACGCCTCCTTCCTGTCATCGCGCTTTGCACCGGACATGTAGAGACCAAGCTCTTCCGGTGTAGTCTTCTTCGGATCCAGTTCGCCGACGATCTCGCCTTCATACATCACAAGGATCCTGTCGGAAACATTCATGACTTCCTCAAGCTCCAAGGAGACCAGCAGTACGGCTGCACCGTTGTCACGGTCTGCAACCAGCTGCTTGTGTATATATTCGATGGCACCGACATCCAGGCCTCTGGTCGGCTGCACGGCGATCAGCAGTTTGTGCTGCTTGTCCAGCTCACGGGCAACAATCGCTTTCTGCTGGTTGCCGCCGGACATGGAGCGTGCGATGGTTGCGGCCCCCTGGCCGGAACGGACATCGTACTGCTCGATCAGCTTGTTGGCATAGCTGCGGATGTTTGCCTTCTTCAGGAATCCGCTCTTCGAAGTGAATTCCGGTTCGTAATAGCGTTCCAGAACCATGTTGTAGTCAAGTGGATAATCAAGCACCAGACCATGTTTCTGACGATCTTCCGGAATATGGGAAAGATACTGGCTGCGTTCGCGGATCGGAGCATTGCTCAGATCCTTGCCGCATACTTCAACCTTACCGGAAACCAGCGGTTCCAGTCCGCTTAATCCATATACCAGTTCCGTCTGTCCGTTGCCGTCGATTCCGGCAATACATACAATCTCACCGGCATGGACATCGAAGGACACATGCTTGACCGCGTTGTTCTTGTGCATCTTGGAGGCCACGGTCATGTCTTCGACATGCAGGACTGTTTCCTTCGGCTGTGCAGGCGTCTTGTCCACAACCAGCTGGACAGGTCTTCCGACCATCATCCTGGAAAGTTCCTCAGCTGTTGTGTCCTTGACATTCACCGTACCAATGTACTTGCCTCTGCGCAGGACACTGACTCTGTCTGCCACTTCCATGATTTCATTCAGCTTGTGTGAGATGAAAAGAATTGACTTGCCTTCCTTGGCAAGATTCTTCATGATCTGCATGAGATCCTCGATCTCCTGTGGTGTAAGGACTGCCGTAGGCTCATCGAAGATCAGAATGTCATTGTCCCTGTAGAGCATCTTGAGGATTTCGGTTCTCTGCTGCATACCGACGGTGATGTCGGAAATCAGTGCATCCGGGTCAACCTTGAGGCCGTACTTTTCCGATAGTGCGAGTACCTTTTTACGTGCCTCATCCTTCTGCAGGATGCCGTTCTTTGTTGTCTCCACGCCCAGGATGATGTTATCCAGGACGCTGAAGCACTGCACCAGCTTGAAGTGCTGGTGCACCATACCGATGCCTAATGCATTGGCATCATTCGGATCCTTGATCTGGACTTCCTTGCCATCCTTCTTGATGATGCCTTCCTCTGCCTGGTACAGGCCGAACAGCACGGACATCAGTGTTGACTTTCCGGCACCGTTCTCACCGAGAAGCGCATGGATCTCGCCCTTCTTCAGCTGCAGGGTAATGTCATCATTGGCAATGATTCCGGGGAACCGCTTGGTGATATGCAGCATCTCTATCGCATAGGGAGCTGCTGTCTCTTCTGCCATGATCATTTCTCCTTCCATAGGTTCGTTAGTACTTATTATATACGATCACCGTGAAAAGAAAATAAATTCATCTAAGCGCTTACAAAGCTTTTGCTCAGACATAAACATAAATAAAAAAGACAGATACTTCGATGAGGAAGTACCTGTCTTCGGTAATTCAGCGATTAACCCTTGATGGAACCCTGATCGTCAACAGTGACTGTTGTTACAGCAGGCATTGCTTCAGTGTTGTTGTCGACCTTGATCTCACCGGAATGGAGCTTGGCAACCAGTGCCTTATAGTCATCCTGTGTGAAGCCGTCAGCCCACTGTGTGTCATCCGGGAGCTGTACATAGTTCTCGGAAGGATCATCGGAGATGATGCCGAGGTTCTCGATCTTGCCGCTGTAATCAGCCCACTTGCCATCCTTGATTGCGGAAAGCAGTGTGTTGACTGTTGCTGCCAGACCCTTCATAGCGGAAGTAACTGTGATGCCATCGCCGTAAGCGCCATCGATTGTACCCTTCTGGTCAACATCGACACCGATGACCTTGCCGCCTGTCTTGACTGCTGCTTCTGCTGCAGAGCTGTAGATGCCGCCGCCGCAAGCGAAGACGATCTCTGTGCCGCCCTGGTACCATGTATCCATGACAGCAGTGATATCAGCATCGCCGAAGAACTGTCCGCCATAGACGTAGTTGATGGAAACATCTGTCAGGCCAAGCTCAGCAGCTGCTGCATCAGCACCCTGGACATAGCCGAAGCCATAACGGATAACTGCCGGAACAGCCATGCCGCCGAGGAAGCCGAGCTTCTTGTAGCCAAGCTTGACTGCTGCATAACCAGCCATGTAGCCGGCGAGCTCTTCCTGGTAAATAGCAGAGTAGACATTCGGCTGGGAAGCTGTCCAGTTCTCTGTGCCGCTTGCTGTATCCAGATCATACTGGGAAACATCGAGAGCGACGAACTTGACATCCGGATAAAGCGGAGCTTCATCAACGATTGCCTTTGCGAATGCATAGCCAGGCATTACAACGACGTTGTAGCCTTCGGAAACTGCCTGGTCAATGGATGCCTCACGGTCAGCATCTGCATCAGTTGCCGGCTTGTAGTAGTTGAACTCAAGTCCGTTGTCTTCAGCGAACTTCTTGCAAGCCTCGTAGGTTGTCTGGTTGAAGGACTGGTCAGTGATATCACCATAGTCAGTGACCATTGCAACCTTCATGTCGGTTGTTTCAGCAGCTGCTGCCTCTGTGGATGCGGCTGCTTCAGTAGATGCGGCTGCCTCAGTGGAAGCTGCAGCAGAACTTGCTGCAGAGCTGCTTCCGCAGGCTGCCAGGCTCAGAGCCATTAATCCGGCAAGAGCCATAGACATAAACTTCTTCATCGAAATTTACTTTCCTCCCCGGCGGTTTCTTTTACCACCGCTTTCTGTATTGTAATGTCAGTCGGAGTTGTTTGCAAACAATCGCGTGAAGTTGACATAAAATCTTTGTTAAGCGCAGCGGGGAAAATCAATATCGTAGCCAGAAGAAGCCCTTATTCCCGCCGGTATGCAGCACATTCTGCCGTTTCATTTCCCGGAATCATAAAGTTTTGTACTTTGGGAAATCATCTGCCAGCCAGTCCGCAATATCAATGATCCTGATTCCCTCATACTGCTGCTCAGAATGTCTGGTTCTTGCAATAAGGACTTTAGGGTAGGAATCCCTGATTGCAAGCAATGGCTTTACTTCTCTTTCGAAGGTGGAATCATCTGATATATCATCACTGACCTGGATATATGTTTTTTCACCATTGCGTATCGTCACGAAATCAATCTCTTTCTGATACAGAACGCCAACATATACTTCATAGCCTCTGCGGATCAGTTCCAGTGCGACAAGATTTTCGTACATCCTGCCATAATCCGCTTTCTTTGTTCCAAGAATGGCAAACCGGAAACCAAGATCACTCAGATAGTATTTCTTATCCGATTCCAGGTATTTCTTCCCTTTGATGTCATACCGTGTCACCGGGTAGAAAAGATATGCCTTGCACAAAGCGTCTACATAAGAACTGACGGTCTTGTGGTTTGTCTGTGCCGTCGTTCTTGTCAGGGTATCCGCAATATTCCTGAGCGAGGTCTTGTTGCCGATATTATCCATCAGATAATCAATGGTCATGTTCAGCAGCGGTTCATTTTCAATACGGAACTTTTTTACAACATCCTTTACAATTGTCGTTCTGACAATACCTTCAAGGTATTGTCTGGCGTCTGATGTGTTCTTATACAGATAAGAGCCTGCCATACCGCCCTTCTCAACATAGGCATCAAATGCAGCTGATCTGTCCTGCCCCGGAAAGTACTGCAGGAATTCCGCAAACGAAAAAGGAAGGATATGAAGATCAAAAGTCCTGCCGCCGAACAATGTTGCAAGATCACTGGACAGCAGGAAAGCATTTGATCCTGTTATGAATATCTCATATTCCCCTTCATCGAGAATTGAGTTAATCACCCTTTCAAAGCCGGCTGAATCCTGAATTTAATCAACCATCAGGTAATTCTTTGTACCTGAAATGATATGGTC
>OMUX01000336.1 GCA_900314345.1 uncultured Erysipelotrichaceae bacterium
GTACTCGCAATTCCCGCTTGGTTATCGCTTGTTTGAATCAAACGAATTCATTCATAGAAGATGGGGACTTCTTCGCAAAGATGTTAAAGAGTCCTTCTTGTGTCTGTCCCTCCGGAAGACCTCCATGTGACAGGATTTCAATCCGGTCTTTGTATACCGTAAAAACCGGAGCATTCAGCTGAGCCCAGTCATTGTGGAGGAAGGCATTGACCACAGCTGCATTGAAGGCCTTCTGATCGAACAGAGGGATTTCCTTCCGCGTCACGATTCTGTCACGTTCATCTGCCTGCGGGATATTCAGTACACTCCCGTAGTCAAGCACGCTGTCCATTGCGTAGAACAAACATGTATCGCCGAAGTCCCTGACAATCACTGCGGGATCTCTTTCTGATGTACCATTGACCATTGCAAATGTGACGGGGATATTGCTGTTGTCTGACAGAAGTCTTGCAAGGTTGTTATATCTACCGTCTTCAGTTCTCAGGCAGAATTCTTCATCGTATCTGTCCTCCGGCAGCTTCACGCCATGCACTTCCAGATAGACTGACAGTTTCAGGAAAGACAGGTCCTGATTTACAGATGCTGTATTGACCATGTTCGGCGCTATGTATTTTGTTTCTTCTCCCATACTGACAATATGCCATCCGGAAACAGGAAAAGAAAGATCCGGGCATCGGATGCTAAAATGAACTCATGACATCGCAGCATGACTTCAGCAATCTGACCATCCGGCCGGTTGCGCATATCCATACAGACTTTCCGACCAAGTTCGGCATTCCAAGACAAGCGGATCTGGTACCGGAATTAAGGGGAAAGATTGTCTTTACGGAGGAGTTCCGGAAACCGGGAATCCTGAAAGGCCTTCAGGGATTCAGCCATATCTGGCTGATCTGGGGTTTTTCACAGTCAAAAAGCATGGACTGGTCCCCGACCATAAGACCGCCAAGGCTCGGCGGCACAAAGAGTGTCGGTGTCTTTGCGTCCAGGTCGCCCTTCCGTCCCAATCCGCTTGCCCTGAGTGTGGCAAGGATTGTAAGCATTGCAGAAGACACAAAGGAAGGACCTGTCATCATCATTTCCGGAACGGATCTCATGGATGGAACACCTATCTATGACATCAAACCCTATGTTCCCTACAGTGATTCCATACCGGATGCCCTGGATGGCTTTGCCACGCCGGACATGAAGCATCTTGACGTCGTTATATCTGAAGAGATAAGGAAAAGGATTCCGGAAGAGAAGCTTGAAGCCCTCATCGGAATCCTGTCGCTGGATCCAAGACCTGCTTACCAGCATGATCCTGGAAGAACGTATGGTTTTGTGTTTGCAGGCATGGAAATCAGATTCCATGTTGAGAATGAAACAACAGTGGTTGTCAGTGAGGTCATGCCGGCAAAGGCATGATCTCCTTTTCATTCCACAGTGATGCTTTCAATCCAGGCAAACAGATCATCCATGTCATAATCCCCTGCATGCGGGATGCCCCATGGATAGAAGAAGTCCACATCCTTGCCATGGTCTTCCAGCAATAAGGCAAGAATGGCAGGAACGGCAAGGGAGGTATCCCTGTCAAATGCACCATGGCGGATCCGCCAGTGCGGGGCAATATCCGTTCTGTCCTCCTGGATGAAGATGGTCGGGTTCATGAGACGGACAATCCGTTCATCCGCCTTCAGAGGATGTTCATTCAGGGAATGTTCAAAGGAATATGCCGTGAAGTGGCGGGCATCCACCTGTTCATCTCCGAACTCTTCATTCTCCGGACTGTTCATGTCCAGGGAATCAAAGGCAGGCGCCGCCTTCATCCTGGTGATCTTCTGGATGTAATCACGCCAGTCGAAAGATACCGGCTTTCCGTCCTTATAGGAGATATAGTTCTGCTCGTCGATGAAGCTCCCCTTTGTCATCCGTTCCGGACGGTTGCTTTCATTGTCATGAGTCAGGGATTCCTTCTGAGCAGAGGCAAGTATTTTCCCCATGACCCATTCCTTGAAGGATCCTTTACCTTCTGCATCCAATGTCAGCTCTTTTCCTCCTGCAGTCAGATGCAGGCTGTTGAGATAGGCAGGGAACGCATCCTTCAGAGGCTTTGAGGCAGCCTGCTGTTCTTTTGTCATGACGCCTTCATACGGGACACGGATGATGCCGTTTTCACTCTTCTGATGTTTTGTACGATGGAATGAATTTTCACCATAGAACTGCCATTCATATGCTTTGTCCGCATTTTCCAGGTTATGGATCGGACAGTAGCAGCTTGCCGCAAAGATATCATCTCTTTCTTCCGCAGCACCGATCTGCTTCAGATAAGGTTCATAGTCCGAGCTGTTTCCTGTGGCACCCGCCAGGGCACTGAGTGCACCGCCGGCGGAAGTTCCGTTTGTGATGATGCGGTCCGTTCTTCCCGGAAGGATATCTGCATTGTGACGCAGGAAGCGGACTGCAGCCTTATAGTCAACGATGAAGGCAGGTGCCCTTCCGACCATGCGGCCGGTTTCCTCTGCAGTGAAGTGTTCCTTGCTGCCTTCAAAGAACTCATTGCTTGCCTTTCCGGAGGTTCTTCCGCGTACGCCTGCGCTGGCAGCGATCAATCCATGCGTCAAAGCTTCAAACAGTGTATTCGGTCTGCCGCTGTGAGAGTCAACACCAGGTTCATCTGCCGGACCTGGCAGGTATCCTCCCACGGTGTTGGGCAGGAAGTACGGTGCATTGTCCTTGGTGTATCTGCCGATGCCCTGATCATGGAAATAGGCTTCCGGAATGAAGAGATTCATCTTCTGGATCGGATCCAGGGGATTCCTGCAGTACTGCAGGTTCCGGAAAGCACGGAAGGAAACAGACTTTCCTTCCAGTTCCAGGGTTTCAGACTGATATGCTGACAGATCGATGCGCAGTGAATCGTTCATATGTTTTCCTTCTTTCCATATAAAGGCACAATGCGGCAGCTCTGTAAGCTGCCGCATGTTTTGCTTACTTTCCGAGGATCCTTGTTGCCTCGTCATCATCATACACTGCAAGTGTAGCGATGATGGCAAACAGGCCGCCGGCTGCGATGCCAATGCAGTACTTGACGATATCCTGCATGCCTCCGCCGCCTGCATAGTTGAAGATGCCGAACAAACCGCTGCCGCCGAACATGTACATCTTTGTCTTCAGGGCGCCGATGACAGCACCGCCGACGCATCCGCCCAGGATGTTGATGGCAAAGAGCTTCTTGATCGGGATCAGGATGGAGTACATCAGAGGTTCACCAACGCCGCAGATCTGAGAGATCGTTGCCGGGATGGCAAGATCTCTGACCTTCTTGTTCTTCCTGCATGCCCAGCAGATGGCAAGACCCTGGAACATGCCGATCATTGGTCCGATGCCGCCGCAAGCCATGATGTAATCATATCCGTTCTGCGCAATCAGACCAAGTGCGAGGCCGATGATGACCCAGTGCATTCCGAAGAGAACCAGGACGCCGAAGCCGCCGCCGATCAGAGCACCTGCGATGATGCCGCCGATGTAAGGAATTCCGAAGAGTGCTTCGATGATGATTTCAATGACAACAGCAACAACATTCAGAACCGGTCCGATGATGATGTAGGCTAGAACGACTGTGACAAACAGTGTGATGATCGGTGTCAGGATGCCGCGTACGGAATCAGCGATGTGATTCTGGCACCATTTTTCAATCTTCGAAGCCACAAGTACTGCAATGATGACCGGGAATACGGAAGAGGTATAGCCGGAACCAGGCATGATGATCGGAATGCCCAGGAACTTGTTGTAGTAGGACATTTCGAATGCCGTGCCGGTGAATACCGTTCCGGCAGCCGGAAGTGTTGAAGCAATATTCACCATGGCCGGGTATACCAGTGCTGCACCGATGGTGGCACCGACATACGGATTGCAATGGAATTTCTTGGCGGCACTGAAGCCAAGCAGGATCGGCAGGAAGTAGAACAGTCCGTCGCCTGCAGCATACATCAGCATGTACAGTCCGCCGTTGGGATCCAGGACACCGATGTTCTCCAGTGCAAGGAAGGATGCGACACCCTTGAGAATACCTGCAGCAGTCAGGGCACCCAGTGTCGGCACCAGGATGCTGGAAATGGTGTTCATCAAGGTATTCAGCCAGCCCTGCTTCTCTCCGGCAGATGCTCCTGTTTCGGCATCCACTTCACCGCCTGCCTCAACACCCTGTGTTTCCACAATGGTGTCATAGATAGCGTCAACCTTGTTTCCGACAACGACCTGAAGCTGACCTCCGGCTTCAACAACCTGAATGACATACTCTGTTTCATTCAGTCCCTTCTTGTCTGCCTTGTCCTTGTCCTTGAGGGTGAAACGAAGTCTTGTAACACAGTGAGTCAATGATGTGATGTTGTCTTTGCCGCCAACGAGCTCTACGATCCTTGCCGCGACAGCGTTGTACTTTTCAGCCATATCCGGCCCTCCCCATAAATGTTTTATTCGAAACATTTAATGTTTCTATATGTTTTACACACCGGAAGCGTTTTCTTGTAAATATTTTATTTGAATATTTTTTAAAAAATTGCATATTTTATTTGTGATCCTGGCGCTGTTACACAATAAAAGCGCGCATTTCCGGGAAAAATTCACAAAGATACACGCAGCGATGAATATTCGTTTATAATGAATCTGCTCGTATAAAATATTCAGAAGGAGGCAGTGATATGAATCCGTTTGTGACAATGTCCTCGAATGCGGAAAGCTTCACTCCCAATGAGATGACAATCTACAAGGCAATCCTGGCCAACCCGGAACAGGTCACATACTATTCCATAGACAGACTTGCTGAAGAGATCGGTGTATCCCAGCCGGCAATCACAAGATTCATCAAGCGTCTTGGCTATGACAAATACCGGGACTTCCGTTCTGATATTTCCGCAAGCCTTGCCAGGAAGGATGCATCAGATGATTCCAGGCTCTCCTATTTCCGACGGTTCGAACTTCTTCTGAAGAATACTGAGGCTATGCTGACGGATGAATATATGAAAGGCCTAGCAGATTATGTGCTTTCACATAAAAGGATCTTTGCCTCAGGCATCGGGAAAAGCGGTCAGCCTGCACAGCTGATGCGCAATATTCTGTGGAGGTACGGAATCACTGTTGACTATATTTCCTATGATCTGATGAATGAGTTTATTGAAGGCCTGACAGCAGATGACCTGCTGATTATCTTCTCCGTGTCTGCACAGACAAGGATCATGGAGATCGCAAAGGCATCCAGTGCAAAGATCATGCTTGTCACGACCAATGCCGCACATAAATACCAGGATGTAACGGACCGCACCGTCGTGCTCCCCTTTCTGCCGCCGAGTGCTGAAACAAGCTCCGTATCCCCAGTGCTGTTTGACATGTTCGTGGAGCTGCTTTCATCCTATATTGCAAAGCGGACCACAGTTGATGCTGAACAGGAGTGATGCTTTTCCTTCACTCCTCTTCTTCATACTCCTCATAGCCGCTTGTCTCATCCACAGGCATGGAGAACACCACGCCTTTGGCAGGAGAAGACATTCCGTAGGAAGAAGAGATGGCATGCAGAATGTCTGTCTTCTTCTCTGCATTCACGATCATGATCAGGATTTCCTTCTCCTCTTCCGAGCTCAAGCCGAACATGCTGCTGATGCCTTCATCGGAAACACGGAAGGAATGAAGCACCGTGCCTCCAAGGCACCGGCTGCTCTTGCCGTATGCAGAACATCCTGGATATAGCCTTTGTTTGTTATACTCACAATCAGGGAATTCTGTGTCTTCATTCTCTCTTTCTCCTTTCTGATGCCTGTCTTTGCAGGAAGTGATGATGCACGCACCTGCTGTACGATCTTCATCATGGCCTGACTTGTGCCGTCCACGGGAATACTGCAGGCAATGCCGGATATCTTCCTGCTGACCCGCAGACGCAGATGAATCTTCCGGATCATACTGTGTGCCTTTCTTCCGGTCAGGTATGCTGCATACAATATCCGTTCATTGCTGTCGAGGCCAAGCATCTTCAGCACATCGCTGCCGGCGGTTCCTTCCGCAGTGAAGCGGTAGTAGACACTGATTCCCTCCTGTCCGAAGAGTTCCTTCACCTTTTCATCCGCTTCCGGCATTGCCACATACATCAGCAACCGGAGTGATGTATTCTCCTTTTTCACACTCATACGGGATCCTTCTCACTGAGATCGATGATGACATCGTCATCATCTGCGCAGAGCACACAGGGACATACAGAACATTGCAGAAAGACTTGCCCATGAACAGGGCATCCGTATTTCCC
>OMUX01000097.1 GCA_900314345.1 uncultured Erysipelotrichaceae bacterium
GGAAATGCTGAGAAGGATGAAAACGGCAACTACAAGGAAGATACCTATACACTTGACGGTGTCAAGCTGAAGGTCAGACTGCTGGCTCCTTCCACACACCACACCATGGGCGGCCTCAAGGTTGATGCACAGCGTCATGTCCTTGATGCCAATGACAATGTGATTCCTGGCCTGTATGCAGCAGGTGAGGTTACCGGCGGCATCCACGGCGGCAACCGTCTGGGCGGAAACGCTATCGTTGAGATCTTCGTCTCCGGCCGTACAGCAGCCAACGCAATTGCAGAAGACAACAAATAAGATTCATTGATTCACACCCGGTGTTCAGGCATGTCCTGGATGCCGGGTTTTTGTATACAGAAAAAGCAGGCAGCGCCTGCTCAGTGCTCTGGATCATAATCCGTGATGAAGCGGTGTTTTCCGTTGATGGATTCATACACGCGGATCTCACAGTTGCGGGGATGCGGACGCCATTTGATGCCGTTCTTCCGGTCGGAAAGGCAGCCGCACAGGGCACGCATGATGCCGCCATGGCATGTGACAAGCACATTCTCATACGGCATGGCTTCGATTTCCTTTAAAAAAGAAGCGGAACGTTCCACCATGGAAGAGACAGGTTCGACGGTAGGGGGTGCCGGGAAAATTTCCGGTACAAGCCAGTACGCTGTCATCCATGGTCCCTGCTTATAGTATTTGCAAAGTTCATACTTTCCGAAATTCACTTCGATGATTCTTGAATCCTTTATGACCTTGTCTTCCGGTACATCACCGATGATGGAGGCTGTCTTCACGGCTCTTTGCAAAGGTGAGCTGTAGACAGCATCGAAGTGAACATCCTGGATCATCGCCCTGGCTTTCTGTGCCTGGGCAATGCCGGTTTCGTTCAAAGGGGCATCCGTCAGCCCCTGCATGAGCTTCTGGGCATTGAGGTTTGTCTGTCCGTGTCTTGTTATGTAAATGTTCATGACAAGCCAATCATAGCGGTGCTGAGCCATGTTTGCAATGATGAGAATGTGATGGATGAAACGGTATTTCAGACAGGAAATGCAATTTTCCAAATTATGTGAATTGTTTCACTAGACTAACCGGTTTCCATATGGCATTCTATGAGCGCGATCCTTGAATGATCGCATGCTTATATACAGCAACAGGAGGAAAACTGAAAAAGAAGACAGGAATCATCCTTGCCGCAGCCGCATCCATGTTCCTTGGTGCATGCGGAAGAAGTACAGACTGTAGGCCAGTACACGTTCTACAACGGTACCGGCGAGTCCGTTACGGAGTTCTATCTGTATCCGACAGGATCTTCCGACAAGGGAGAGAACCTGGCTGGCGACCATGGATTCAATGCTGATCATGCCATCTATGCAACATATGATGCAGGAGACAAGGCAGCTGACACAGCTTTGACCGTAGAGTTCACCACAGCATCCGGATACACAGGTACATTCGACACCCTGCACATTGAGACAGCTCCGATCACCCTGATCGCTGAGGATGCCAAGACCGGTGCTACGGAGATTGCCTTCGGTGATCTTGGCGTTACCGTACGCATTGTCAACGCAACCGGCGAGGAAGTCACAGATCTCTATCTGTATCCGACAGGATCCTCTGACAAGGGCGAAAACCTGATTGACGGTGCCAAGGAAGACGGCGGCAAGCAGGACATCACATTCGACAAGGTTCCGGAAGGCCTGATCTCTGATGCAGGTGTCGGACGCTTCACCGTCGAATTCACCACAGCATCCGGCTATACCGGAACATGGGACAACCTGTCCTATGAGAATGTTGAGCTTGATCTCATCCCTGAGGATGAGAAGACCGGTGCTACCGGTGTCAAGCCGATGCCTCTGACAGACTGAGTGTTCATCCGGAAGCTGCCTTCGGGCAGTTTTCTTTTTGGCTTCTGCGCTTTAGAATTTCTCTATGACAAAAACCAAGGAAACACTCATGCTGGAAGATGCCCTGGATGCACAGAGTGAAAAAGAAGGCAGATACGGCTGCCGGGAAGTGACGATCGGCTTTGAAAGCAATGGCCATGGGGATGAGATCGTGGACTACATGTCCATGGATTCCAAAGGCGCCTTCCGATGCTATGAGATCAAGGTGACCATGTCTGATCTGAAATCACACAACCGGAAGAGCTGGTACGGTGATTACAACTATCTGGTGGTCAGTGAGAATCTGTACCACAGGATGACGGATATCGATGAGCTGGTTCCGGAAGGCATCGGAATTCTTGCGGGCACAGGCCTGAAGGTGTGCCGGAAGGCTTCACGCATGAAAGCGGAGAATGATACACAGAAGATGCTGGAAGACAGCCTGCTCAGATCCATCTACTGGCGTATGCGGCAGAACATGCATGCGGACAATGTGGGTGAAATGAAGCAGATGCAGAAGCAGTATGAACTGCTGAAGAATGAATATGAAGCGTATCGTCAGAAGGTGGACAGGGATGCCTGGACGCTTGCGGACTATGAACGCTACTATGCACTGAATCATCAGCTTTCCTCTTTTTCCATTGCCGAGAATGGAAAAGTGCAGCGCAGTCAGTACATGGCAAGGAAGCAGGATGAAATGACCTGGAAGAAGGAAGCCGGAATGCTTGTGTGTCCTTCCTGCGGCCAGATGATACAGGACGCGAAGGAATATGCATACTGTCCTTTCTGCGGCACGGATCTGAGAAGGCTTGAAAAGTAAGGGCTTACAGACGTTAAAAAGTGTGTAAAACAGTGAATGTTCTTCTGTTTCAATCCGTCTGGAATGGTATAATCGAAACAGCGCAATAAGGGGGATTAACCTGTGAAGAAGCCAGAATTCAACGATACGTTTGCAAAGACAAGAATCAGAGAGCACAAGAAGTTCGGCGGCAAGGTCGTCGAGATTCTCTACGGAGCTCATGATGCCGAAGGGAAGCCTGTGGCACCAAACGAGACTGCAGAGGACGGACACGGCCGCTGGTACGGCATGGAGTGCAATGGAGAATACACGATGTTCTCCTGGAAGCATTCTGCTGAAGAAGGCGGTGCTCTGGAATATGGAACAGACTATGGCGACAAGGCAGTGGAGACCATGGAGGCCGACCTGCAGAAGAAGTATGAGCTTGTCCGTGAGACAGAGGATTTCTGCCGCGGAAGCCTGAGCAGCGATGGTGCTGAGAAGCTTGAGGATCTCAGGAGGCAGTTTGAGGCTATGCCGGACTGGAAGACACCGAAGGACGCTGAGTATCAGAAGCGTTTTGAGAAGGCTGCTGCCGAGTATGGCCCGCGTGCTGAGGCTGCTGCTGAGGCAAAGGCTGCCAAGCAGGCAGTCCTGGACAAGGCTGAAGCTCTCAGGAACAGCGAGCGCTTCAACGATGCCCGCAAGGCACTGAAGGATCTCCGTGATGAGATGTACGATCTGGCTTCCGCCGGTGAAGAAGCAGATAATGAGTTCCGGAAGAAGCTGAACGACATTGACCGTGAACTGCGTCAGAAGCAGGATGAATACTATCAGAACCGTGACAGCAGCCGCGAAGCTGCCAAGGCGAAGAAAGAGGAACTCATTGCCAGGACAAAGGAACTGGTCGCTGATATCAAGAATTACAAGCAGACCGGCGACAAGCTGAACAATCTGTTCAATGAATGGAAGGCTGCAGGTTCTGCCGGCCATGAGCTGGATGAAACACTCTGGGCTGATTTCAATGCTGCAAGACAGAAGTTCTATGATGCACGCAAGGAATACTTTGCACAGCGTGAAGCACAGTGGAACCAGAGCATTGAAGCAAAGAAGAAGCTGATTGAAGAAGCTAAGGAAATCTCCGCGAAGAATGACTTCGGCAAGGAGAACACCGACCGCATGAAGCAGCTGGATGTTGAGTGGAAGGCTGCCGGCTTCTCCGGCAAGGAACAGAACGATGCCCTCTGGGATGAATTCCAGAAGAGCAAGGAAGTGTTCTGGGACGGCAAGAAGGCTGTGGCTGATGCCAAGGTTCAGGCGGTGCTGGATGCCAAGGTGAAGAAGCTGGAAGACCTCAAGAAGGAAATCGAGGATCTGCAGTATCGTCAGAGTCTGGATGACAAGCCCAGCATGAAGGAATACAACGAAAGACAGATCTATTCCAAGAGCATGCAGGTTCCGACACTCGAAAAGGAAATTTCAGAGCTGAAGGAAAGACTCGGAAAGTAAAGGAAGTACTGAAAAGCGGCAGGAATCCGTATGCCGCTTTTTTCGTGGAAATGGGGAGAAAAGGCTATGAGCAGGAACATCGCAGCGGGAATCCTGGCACATGTGGATGCCGGCAAGACGACATGCATTGAAAACATGCTGGCAGTGTCCGGTGTCATCCGTTCTGCCGGCAGGGTGGATCATGGGGATACCGTGCTGGACTATGACAGTGAAGAACGCCTTCATGGCATTACGATCTATGCCAAGGAGACGCACTTTCATCATGGCGATGCGGAGTTCTGGGTCATCGATACCCCGGGGCATGTGGATTTCTCCAGTGAAATGGAACGCTCACTTTCCGTGCTGGATCTTGCCGTGCTTCTGATCAACGGACAGGACGGAGTGCAGAGCCATACGGAGACGATCTGGAAATGTCTGGAACATTATCATGTGCCGGTGATTGTCTTCATCAACAAGATGGACATCAGCCATATCTCAAGGCAGGATCTGCTTCATGATCTGCAGCAGCACTGCAGTGCCTCATGCATTGATTTCAGTGAAGGCATCAATGAAGAAGCACTGGCGGAATGCGATGAGAAGCTGCTGGATGCCTATGCGGAAGGAGAACATCTGCGTGATGACATGATCGCCGAAGCCTTTGTGCACCGTTCCTTCTTTCCTGTGCTTTATGGTTCTGCATTGAAGGGCGAAGGCATTAAGGAACTGCTGGACTGGATGAACCGTCTCATGCCGCAAAGAGAATGGCCTGAGGAGTTCGGTGCCAGAGTATTCCGTGTGTCTGTGGATGACCGTGGTGAACGGCTGTGCCATGCAAGGATCACCGGCGGCGTTCTCAGGGCAAGAATGAAGATCTCGGAAGAAGAGAAGGTGGATCAGATCCGTTTCTATACCGGTGTGAAGTATGAAGCAGCAGATGAGGCCGAGGCAGGTACGATTGCTGTTCTCAAGGGACTGAAGAATGTCAATGCCGGAGACGGCCTTGGTTTTGAGGAAGGACAGAACGAACCGCTTCTTTCTCCATACATGAACTATGAAGTAGCTGCGGCTCCCGGCTGTGATCTTCTGCAGCTTTCCAGGGCATTCACAGAGCTTGCCCAGGAAGATCCCCAGCTCCATGTGGAAATTGATCCGGACACGCATCATATCTCCCTGCAGATCATGGGGAAGATGCAGATGGAGGTATTGCAGAAGAAGATCCAGGAAAAGTGCGGCATCTCCATTGCCTTTGCCCATGGAAGAATCCTGTACCATGAAACGATCCTGAAGGGGGTGGACGGGGCAGGACACTTTGAACCGTTACGGCATTATGCAGAAGTGCATGTGCATCTTGAGCCGCTTGCAAGGGACAAGGGCATCGTGGTGGACAGCAGCTGCGGGACGGATGATCTTTCCGCCGGCTGGCAGCGTTCCATCCTTTCTGCCTTAAGATCAAAGCGCCACCGTGGCGTACTCACCGGTTCTTTTCTGAGTGATGTGAAGATTACCCTGACAGCCGGCAAGGGTTCCGTGAAGCATACGGAAGGCGGCGACTTCCGCCAGGCAGCGCTGCGCGCTGTGCGCCAGGCGCTCTGCAAGGCAGACAATGTGCTGCTGGAACCCTATGAGACATTCACGCTGAAGATCCCCTCCGCGTCCATGTCCAGGGCACTGTATGATCTGGAACAAAGACACTGTTCCGTACAGGTGGTCAGCGACACACAGGTGGAAGGAAGAGGACCGGTGCGGCTGCTTCTGGATTACCAGGATGATGTGACAGGCTATACCAGAGGGCAGGGCATCTTCCGGGCAGAGGCGGATGGCTATGACATCTGCCAGGATGCAGAAGAGATCATTGCCCGCTCCGGCTATGATCCGGATCTTGATCTCAGAAATCCATCATCCTCGGTCTTCTGTGAACATGGAAAAGGTGTCAGTGTGCCATGGAATGAAGCTGATGCCCGGATGGACATCCAGCTGGATGCACCTCGTTCATCAGGCAGCGGCGTGAGTGCAGGAAGAGTCGATGAGGATGAGGTGAAGCGGGTGTTTGCGTCTTTGAACGGACGCAACCGCAATGCAGAAAAAGAAGCCGAGAAGGAATACCGGAAGAAACAGGAAAAGGAAAAGGCGGACAAACAGAATGCCAAGGTCAAGGCTTCACCGCACCTTCCGGTGTGCCTGATTGTTGATGGATACAACATGATCTTTTCCTGGAAGGATCTCAAGGAGGCCGCATCCCAGGACATCTCGCTTGCAAGGGACATGCTGGTGGACCGGCTGTGCGCTTATCAGGCATATACGGGTGATGAGATGATCATTGTCTTTGACGGCTACAAGCGCAAGGACAACAACGGCACAACGGAAAAACACGGCAAGGTGTCTGTTGTCTATACAAGAACGGACCAGACCGCGGATGCCTGGATTGAGAAGGCATCCTATGATATGAACGGTAAATATGCACTGTCTGTTGCAAGTTCTGATGCCTTGATCCAGAACACCGTGTTTTCCCAGGGGGCATTGCGGATCTCGGCAAGGGAACTGGAGGACAGGGTGGTATTCAGTGAGAATCTGTACAGAGAGAAGGGAGGAGGAAGATGAAGGAAGAGAAGAAACAGAGATTTCCGAACCAGGTGAGTCTGCTTGCGTATTTCCTTCGAGGATCGACGCACTGGTTTGTGCTGGGCATTCTCTGTGCCTGCATATCCTCGCTTCTTGATCTTGTGAACCCGAGGATCATTGCCTATACGGTTGATGCGGTCATCGGAAACAAGGAAACGGTGATCGCCCCTGTGTTTCAGCATCTGGTGGATGCGGCCGGCGGTGTATCGTACCTGCATGCACATCTGTATCTCATTGCCCTTCTGGTCATTGTCATTGCCCTGGTGCGGGCTCTGTTCCGCTATTGCTTTACATTGTTCAATACAAAAGGTGCAGAAAAGCTTGTGCAGACCATGCGCAATGATCTGTTCTCCCACATCATGCGTCTGCCGTTTTCCTGGTATGGAGAGAATCAGACTGGTGATATCATCCAGCGCTGTACCTCTGATGTGGAGACGATCAAGGTGTTCCTTTCCGAACAGCTGACGGGATTCTTCCGCACGATCATCATGCTGGTGCTGTCGCTGTACTTCATGTTCTCCATTCATGCAAAGCTTGCCTGGGCAGCCTTTGCCTTCATTCCTGTCATCATCGGCTACAGCTTCTTCTTCCACTCCCGCATCGGGGATTCCTTTGAAAAGGCGGACGTTGAAGAAGGAAAGCTTTCCTCCATTGCCCAGGAGAATCTCACCGGGGTGCGTGTGGTGCGTGCCTTTGGCAGGGAGAGCTATGAAAGGCAGCGGTTTGAGAAGCAGAATGAAAGCTACACGAAGTACTGGGTGAAGCTCATGAAGACCCTGGCCATGTTCTGGTGCAGCGGTGATCTTGTCTCCTATCTGCAGGTGCTGGTGATCCTGGTATCAGGAACCGGCTATGCGGTCAAAGGAGAGCTTTCCGCCGGCAGCCTGATTGCCTTCATCACCTACAACAACATGCTTACATGGCCTGTCAGGGCACTGGGAAGGGTCATTTCGGAAATGTCCAAAGCCGGCATTTCAATAGATCGTCTCAGGGAAGTGATGAATGCCGAAGAGGAAAAAGACGTGGAACATCCTGTGACGCCGGACATGCATCAGGACATCACGTTTGATCATGTCAGCTATCAGTATGAAAACGGCAGCGCGGAAGTGCTGCATGACATCAGCTTTACCATCAAGGCCGGTACAACCGTTGGCATTCTTGGCGGCACGGGCAGCGGCAAGTCAACGCTCATGTATCTTCTGTCAAGGCTGTATGACCTTCCGGAAAAAGGCGGCAGGATCCTGATCGGAGATACAGATATCCGCAGCATTGAAGGAGATTATCTGCGGAAGAACATCGGCATGGTGCTGCAGGAGCCTTTTCTGTTTTCCAGGACCCTGGAGGAGAATATCTCCATCGCTCTGGATCATCCGGATCACAGACAGGTCAGGGATGCCGCAAGGACTGCTTCCCTGGATGAAACCATCGGGAAGTTTGACAAAGGCTATGAGACGTATGTCGGCGAGCGCGGGGTGACATTGTCCGGCGGACAGAAGCAGAGGACAGCCATTGCCCAGATGCTGATCAGAAAGCCGCCAATCATGGTGTTTGATGATTCCCTTTCGGCTGTGGATGCCGAGACGGACAGCAGGATCCGTGCAGCATTGAAGGAAAAGACGGCAGACAGCACGGTGATCCTGATTGCCCATCGGATTACAACACTCATGAATGCAGACCAGATCATCGTCATGAACCATGGCAAGGTTGCCGAGACCGGCACACATGAAGAACTGATGGAAGCAAATGGCATCTACCGCAGGATCTATGACCTGCAGGCACAGGGAATGGAGGGATGAGCAGATGGAAGAAGAAAAGAAGACATCGCTGAAGTTCTTCGGCATTCCGCTGATCGCTCCGTATCTGAAGCCTTACCTGAAGCGCATGCTCCTGATGATCCTGACGGGCATCCTGGTTTCACTGATTGATGCTGTCTATCCGCTGTTCAACCAGTATGCACTGGATCATTATGTAGCAGAAGGAACAACGGATACGATACCGGTGTTCATTGCCTTGTATGCAGGCATCCTTGTGCTGCAGGTGCTGACGAACTTCTACTCCACATACAGCTGCGGCAAGGTGGAGATGAGCGTGGACCGCGATCTCAGGAATGCGGCATTCAACCACCTGCAGGAACTGTCATTCTCCTACTTCTCGCAGAACAATGTCGGCTATATCCATGCAAGGGTCATGTCGGATACGGGAAAGATCGGGGAACTTGCCGCATGGCGGTTAATGGATGTGGTATGGAACGGTTCCTATCTTGTATGCATGATCATCATGATGTTCACGATCAACGTGAAGCTTGCATCACTGATCATGATCCTGGTTCCGGCATCGGCTTTCCTGATTGCTGTCTTCCAGAAACGCCTGGTGCATCTCAACCGGCAGATCCGTGAGATCAACTCGCGGATTACTTCCAACTTCAATGAAGGCATCACCGGAGCAAGAAGCGTGAAGACGCTGGTCATTGAAGGCAAGATGGACCATGACTTTGAAGCTGAGACGGAGAACATACGCAGAACATCCGTCCATGCCGGCCATTACAATGCACTGCTGATCTCGCTGACGACGATGATGGGATCCTTTGCCTTGGCCATTGTGCTTTCCATGGGCGGAAAGCTGACCAGGGAAGGCGTCATGCAGATCGGAACATTGTCCGTGTTCATGAGCTATGCCCTGTCCATGATGGATCCGATCTCCTTCATTGTGGAGACCGTGTCGGCGCTGATTGCCATCCAGGTGAACATTGAGCGCTTTACAAAGCTCATGAATACAAAGAGTGATGTAGCGGATACCCCGGAGGTGATAGAGAAATACGGGGATACCTTCCACCCGAAGAAGGAGAACTGGGAGCCGTTGTTCGGAGATGTGGAGTTCAGGAATGTGGACTTCAGGTATCCGGACGGGACGGAGTATGTGCTGGAAAACTTCAGTTTAGTGGTTCCCCAGGGCACCAACGTTGCCATTGTGGGAGAAACCGGAGCCGGGAAGTCGACATTGATCAACCTGGTCTGCCGTTTCTATGAACCCACAAAGGGACAGGTGCTGATCGACGGACGTGATGCAAGACAGCGTTCCCAGCTCTGGCTGCACAGCAATATCGGCTATGTCCTGCAGACACCGCATCTTTTCTCAGGAACGGTCAGGGACAACCTGCGCTATGGAAAGCCGGATGCCAGCGATGCGGAAATCTGGAAGGCACTGAAGATGGTATCTGCGGAAGATGTTGTCAGGCGCATGGACAAAGGCCTTGACTCGGAAGTGGGTGAGGGCGGAAGCCTTCTTTCCACGGGAGAAAAGCAGCTGCTTTCCTTTGCCAGGGCATTGCTTGCAGATCCAAGGATCCTGGTGCTGGATGAGGCAACAAGCTCCATTGACACCATGACTGAGAAAGCAATCCAGGAGGCGATTCAGACCGTGATCAAGGGACGCACAAGCTTTGTGGTTGCTCACCGCCTTTCCACCATCACCGGTGCGGATGTCATCCTTGCCGTGAAGGATGGGAAGATCGTAGAGCGTGGAACACACCATGAGCTCATGCAGAAACATGGCTATTACCATGAGCTGTTCACCAGACAGTTCTCGGAACTGGCAAGTGATCTTGCCCAGGAAGGATAAGAAAAGAAGCAGCCAATGCCGCAGGACAATGGCTGCTTCTTCCATTTTGATTCAGTCTTCCTTTGGAGCTTCCGGCAGGGAGTGTTCCAGTTCCCTGAGCTTGTCGAAGGTCACCGGGCTCAGGTCATGCTCAACCTTGCAGGCATCCTTCTGGGCGGTTTCCGGATCCACGCCGAGCTTGACAAACAGATCACTCAGCGACTTGTGGCGTTCATAGATGGATACGGCAATCTTCTTTCCGGGCTTGAGCAGCTTGATGGAACCATCCTTGTCCATGGAGATATAGCCATTTTCACGCAGTTTCTTCATGGCAATTGATACGTAAGCCTTGTAAAAATTCTTCTCTTCT
>OMUX01000339.1 GCA_900314345.1 uncultured Erysipelotrichaceae bacterium
TCATGGACCAGCTGCTGCTCTGGAAGAACAGCCAGGGGAAAAAGACATGCCTGCAGCTCCGCGGCGTAAGGCAGTGCGGGAAGACATTCATTCTCCGGAAATTCGGCGAGGAGAATTATGAGAATGTCGTTGAGATCAACTTCATCAAACAGGAACAGATGAGGCAGGCATTTCAGGGAGACCTGTCAGTGGATACGATGGTACAGTATCTTTCACTTCTGATGCCGGATGCTTCATTCGTTCCGGGGAAGACACTGCTGTTCCTGGATGAAATACAGGAATGTCCTGAAGCCAGGACTTCCTTGAAGTTCTGGGCAGAGGATGGAAGGTATGATGTCGTGACATCAGGGTCGCAGCTTGGCATTGCATACAAGGAATCACAGAATATTTCCGTGCCGGTAGGCTTTGAAGAACCGATTACAATGTATCCTCTGGATTTTGAGGAGTTTCTCTGGGCATGCGGGATTGATGAAAAACTGTTTGCATTATTGAGGGATTATCTGGACGGGAAGAAGATCATACCGGATATTCTTTACAATACATTCCTGAAGAAGCTCAGGGAGTATATGGTAATCGGCGGGATGCCGGATGTGGTCAATGACTGGCTCAGGACAAAGGATTACCACGTTGTTCAGAGTACACAGGAACGGATCGTGCGGGATTACCTGGATGATATTGCAAAATATGCTTCTCCTGGCGACAGGATCAAGGCAAGGAACTGCTATCTTTCCATTCCCAGGCAGCTGATCAAGGAAAACCACAAGTTCCAGTATTCCGTTGTAGAGAAGAAGGCAACAGCCAGAAAATTCGAGAGTTCGCTGGACTGGCTGGCCGGAGCGGATATGATTCATTATTCACGGAATGTGAGTACTGTTGCATTTCCTCTGGAAGCCTATGCAATAGAGAACCAGTTCCGGATCTATCCGAGTGATATCGGTCTTCTCTGCAGTATGTATGGATTCCAGACCAAGGAAGCAGTTGTGATGGATACTATCAGCGGCAGTGCAAAAGGAGCACTGTATGAAAGTCTGATAGCTGATATCCTGCTGAAAAAAGGACACCAGCTGTATTACTACAAGAAGCAGGACTCTACATTGGAAATTGAGTTCCTGCTGGAAGAGCACGGAAGGATTGTGCCCGTGGAAGTAAAGGCGAGCAGAGGGTCTTCCAACTCCCTGAATGAACTTCTCAAGAATGAAGAGATAGAAAAAGGCTATAAGCTGACCTCACAGAATACCGGAAGGGTAGACAAGAAGATCACCCTGCCGTTATTTATGGCAGCGTTTCTATGAGAAAGTGGAGGAAGACGACAATGATCAAGGTATATGGTATGCCTACATGTCCCTACTGCGACTATGTACACGAGCAGATCAAGGACAGAACGGAAGAGTTTCAGTACATCAGCATCGGTGAGAATATCCGGAACATGAGTGAGTTCATCAACCTCAGAGACAATAGTCCGGTGTTTGACCACTGCAAGGAAATCGGAGACGTCGGTGTTCCTGCCTTTGTGTTTGAAGACGGCAGGATCTCCATTGATCCTGCAGATGCAGGATTGGTGGAGTACGGCAAGGAGAATGCCTGCAGCATCTCAGATCACCAGGAAGGAAGAAAAGGCTGCTGATCATTGGAACTGCTGCATTGCGGCGGTGTCGATTGCTTTGAGGATGGCAGCCTGAGCATTGTTTATCTATCATCTGACAAAAGCACAGGATTGTCAGAGGCGGAAAATCCTGTCCGGTTCACACGCCGCTGGTACAGACATTGGATGCGCGAGAACAGGACAACGCCTGACAGTCCTGCGCTTTTTACGCGCATTCACAACAAAAGAAAGGATGATGCCTGCCTGGGCATCATCCGAACAAATGAATGATCATGCTTTGCTGTTCTTCATGCGCTCTGCATAGTACTGCATGTCATCACTGCAGGCACTTAACAGTTTTCCTTCATCCAGGATGAAGAGTTTTCCTCTGCTTGTCTTCAGGATTCCTTCCTTGCGGAAGTCCTTCAGGACACGTTCTGTCTGGGCATGGGAAAGACCGATGAGGGAAGCGAGTCTTTCCTGGGAAATAGCGATGCCGTTGTTCCGGTGTTCCATGCGGGTATACAGAAGCCACAGGACATCGGCTGCCTGGGTGCGGGAAGGCAGCCATGTGCGGTTCATGGTGCTGTAGAAGAAATATCCGATGAACTGGCAGTCTTCTTCCAGAAGGTGCAGTCCCAGTTCACTGTCATCCAGTACCATCTGTCTTAGTGTGAGATAGGGAATGCATATGGCATCCACTTCCGTCATGGCAGTGATCTCCATCTGGTAGTCGATCAGGTTCTCATGAGAGAAGACACCGACCGGAAATATGGTATCGGGACCATAGAATACCAAAGACTGGCTGTTTCCTGCACTGTTTGTCAGAGCGACATGAACCATGCCGCTCTGGTAGAACCAGGCGGTATTGTTGATGGTGCCCGGTGTGGTAAGCTCCTGTCCTTTTGCATAATGCACTTTCGCAAGACCGTATTTCTTTATGACTGCATCACTGATGTCAGGGATGAAGTCCTGGAAGTACGGACCCGGGATGAAATGCATCTGTTCTGTATTTTTTCTGTTCATTTTCTTCATTATCCCTCAAATGAGGAAGAAGCGTCCATTGCATTGTTAATAGAATCACATTGCATGGAGGGAAAAGACATGAAACTTACCGCAAGGAAATCATCATTGGGCCTGATGGCCGCAGCGGTTCTGCTGGGTGCCTGTGCAGGAAGCAGCACGGCAAAGGAAGCAGAGCCTGCAGCTTCAGCAGCAGAAGAAACCGTACAGACTGTGGATGCCTCTACGGTATCCGGTACCTATGAAGGTACAGCCAGGGGCATGAAGGGTGATCTCACCGTTGCAGTGACAATTGACAAGGGTGAGATCAAGGATGTGGAGATCAAGGATACCGTTGATACCCTGGGCATCAAGGATGCGGCAATCGCTGATGTACCGGCAAGGATCGTCAACGGACAGAACATCAGTGTGGACAACACCACCGGTGCTACCATGACAAGCCTTGGCATCAAGAATGCTGTGAAAGCTGCCCTGCAGTCTGCAGGCCTGGATCCGAAGGCCTATGATAAAGGCTCTGACGGAGTAACAGAGAAGAAACAGGAAGAAGCACAGAGTGCTGACCTTGTCATTGTCGGCTCCGGTATGTCCTGACTCTCCGCTTCCATTGAGGCAAAGCGTACCAACCCTGATCTCAATGTCGTG
>OMUX01000340.1 GCA_900314345.1 uncultured Erysipelotrichaceae bacterium
ACTTCAGATTCACAGCCTCTTCATAGACATACATCTCAAACCAGCTTTCGCTTGCCGTATAGTAGCCTTCATGGGCGGTTTTATCGCCCCAGGAGTTCTCGATCTTCCATCTGGTGGGCTTGCCCTTGACCAGGTTCACACCGGTGATGACCATGGCATGGTTCATGGCGCTTTCCCTTCCGTCCAGCATCTCTGCCTTGGTCATGGAAAGATCCATGTCAAATGTGGTTTCATAGTCAAATGCCTTGTCATCCCACAGGCCGTCTGTCCGGTCCAGATCCTTGCCGCAGTCGCAGCCGAACCATACCGGATATCCATCCTTCAGCTGGGCAATGACCGCCTTTTCAAACTCCTCCATCGGCAGGTTCAGATAACGGATCTGTTGTCCGTCGACGACATTGCCGATGTACTTCACGGAGTACATCTTATGGTATGGCTTGTCAGCAGTCGGGGCATTGATGATGACCGCATAGTCATCAAGATCTTCCTTGAGGTAATCCTTGTAGAATTCCTTCGGTGTCACATTCCTGCCGCAATGATACTTCTTCTTGTCATCATAGTATTCAAAGTCAAACTGTACCGGCGGAAGGCCGAAGCAGTCGGCAATCAATGTCCAGCATTCCTTCAGTGTTTTGCGTCTGTATGCATCAATCTCATTGACATCCCCGTCATCATGCATGCGCTTGACGGTCACCGCAAACCTGCGGAGTCTTCTGTTGAGCAGCTTGTTCATGGCCTGGGTATGGGAACTCTGGTATGTTTCCGGCATGGCTGTCTTGGGGCAGATGCCGTACTTCTTGACAATGGAGACTGCCATGTCCCACTGACCGCCATCCCCTACGGCATTCTCCAGAAGCCAGTGGAATGTCCGGTCTGTCATTTCATGGTCCAGCTCCTTGATGATGCAGTTCATGAACCAGTTTGCCTTTTCCAGCTTGTCATAGAAGGCAATATAATTCTGGGAGAGTTCAAACTGAGAGATGCTGTATTTCTTTCCGATCATCTCCCTTAAGACATTCATGGAGGAGAAGATCCAGCATCTGCCGCTTTTCTCCTGGTTTGTGACCTTCATGGTCTCAAGATCAATGGAGAAGAAATCAGGATTCTCCTGTCTTGCCTCGGACACGCTGGAGATGCCTGCAATATCATTCCTGCGCAGGGCATAGCGGACCACCCTAGCCTTTTCATCCTGCAGGTATGCTTCCCGCATGTCTGTTAATGTCTTTTCATCAATTGCCTTCATTTCACTCATATATTCACACCTCAACGGGTTATATCCTACCACTATGCGGTTTTTCTGTCTCATGCCGGTTCTTCTGTGCAAAAGAAAACAGATGCCGTTTTAACATCTGCACTCTCTTCAGCTCTTTGTCTTAAAGGTATTCCCGCAGCTGCGGCAGGTGATTTCCACCTTGCCATGGCCTCTTGGCACTCGCAGGATCGTGTGGCACTTCGGACACAGCATGTACTTGTTCTTATGATCCTTGATATTGAGGCCAAGCATCTTGAAGAACCGTCTCAGGATCATGGTCTTCTCACGGAACCAGCGGTTCTCGTTGGTCCGCTTGACGATGTTCTTTGAAAGACAGCGGAACAGAGCATACAGGATCATGATCTCGGAGATCAGCACAAGCCATGGGATCCTTGCAATACTGCCGATGAGATCCACAATCAGCGCTGCAATGATCAGGAAACGGTTCAGGGTGTCTGCCCCAAGATACCTTCCCTGCATGAAACGATAGAACCATTCTCCGATCTTCTTCATCTGTATCCTCCTGCCATTGGCCAATACATAGCATAGTCATTTTCATGAAAACAGGCATATGCATACGCTGGAAAATGTCAATTGAATTTAGCTGTGTACCTTGTAGTGGATTTTAAATAAGCCTAAACTGAAAGTGTAAACAAGCATCGGAGGGATAAGACATGCTGAGAATCGGAATACTGACGAGCGGAGGCGACTGCCAGGCGCTCAATGCGGCAATGCGCGGCGTCTACAAGTGCGTCACGAACAATGCCAAGGAACCTGTGGAATTCTATGGCTTCGAGGATGGTTACAAGGGACTGATCTACGGAAAGTTCCGGCTTCTGAATGAGGACGACTTCACCAACATCCTCACGATCGGCGGCACGATCCTCGGTACAAGCCGCTGCCCGTTCAAGACCATCCAGGTACCGGATGAAAACGGTGTGGACAAGGTTGCGGCAATGAAGCAGAACTATTACAAGCTGCAGCTCAACTGCCTGGTCATGCTGGGCGGAAACGGCTCCACCAAGACAGCAAACCTTCTGTCTGACCAGGGACTCAATGTCATCACCCTGCCGAAGACCATCGACAATGATCTGTGGGGAACGGACATGACATTCGGTTTCCAGTCTGCTGTGGACATTGCCACACGATGCATTGATGAGATCCATACCACGGCAAACTCCCATGGAAGAGTCTTCGTTGTTGAAATCATGGGTCACAAGACCGGCTGGCTGACACTGAATGCAGGCATGGCCGGCGGTGCTGATATCATCCTTCTGCCGGAGATTCCGTATGACATTGACAAGATCATCGATGTCATTGAAAAGCGTGACAAGGCAGGAAAGAGATTCACGATCATTGCTGTGGCAGAAGGTGCCATCTCCAAGGAAGACGCAAAGCTTTCCAAGAAGGACTATGCAAAGAAGCTGCAGAAGTACACCTTCCCTTCCGTCTCCTATGAACTGGCAGACCAGATTTCCAAGAAGACAGGCCGTGAGGTCAGAGTCACTGTACCGGGACACATCCAGAGAGGCGGTGCTCCGGTTGCCTATGACCGTGTGTTTGCGACAAGACTTGGTGCGGAAGCAGGCGCAATGATCCTCAAGGGAAACTATGGCTTCATGGTCGGCTACAAGAACCGTGAGATGGTACGTGTACCGCTCAAGGACGTTGCCGGCAAGCTGAAGACCGTTGATCCGGATGCTCGCATAATCAAGGAAGCCAAGATGGTCGGCATCTGCTTCGGAGACTGAGATCACTCAAACTGACCCTCCCGCAATGATTGATTGCAGGAGGGTTTTTCAGCGTCAATCCGCTGTTACGAAATTCAGAACCGAAACAGGTCTTCCGCAGTAACCACAGACTGAATATTCCCTGCGTATTCGTTTTCCGTTAAACCATACGGAGTGATGATAGTCGGAAACACTGCATATTTTGTTTTTGTGAACGTGTAGAAATCCTCAATTTTGTTACGAATTTCTTCATCTGTTTGCTCAGTAACAGCATATGTCCTTGCGGCATACTTCATTTCACAGAGATTGATGACCTGATCCTTCCGTACAATGAGAAGATCAATCTGTGATCCATGGAGTCCCTTATCAGGATCTTTGTCACATTTCCACGAATTCACTGCTGTCAGTACACCGGAAATTCCAAGGGCGGCTTTTATCTGATCTGTATGCTCCAGACACACGCGTTCAAATGCCAGTCCCCTCCAGGCATTGATTCCAGGTTGATTTACCTGATTTGTCCAGAAATGACGGTCTGTCGGACCATCAGCCAGGAACTTGAAATGAAACAGCGTGAAATTATCAATCAGCTGATAA